>JACPGD010000452.1 GCA_016182645.1 Candidatus Hydrogenedentota bacterium
CTGGCGCTGCCCGCCGCCAACGGCAAGGTGGCGAGCATTGGCTTTTGCTGGGGCGGCAAGGCGAGCTTCCTCTACGCCACGGCGCAGCCGAAGCTGGATGCGGCGGTCGTGTACTACGGCACTTCGCCGGAGACCGCCACGCTGGCCAAGATCGACTGTCCCGTGCTGGGTTTGTATGGCCAAATGGACGAACGCGTGAACTCGACCATCCCCGCCGCGGAAGAAGAGATGAAGCGCCTGAACAGGCCCTACGAGAAGGTGATCTTGGAGGGCGCTGGCCACGGTTTCCTGCGGCAGCAAGCCGAGCGCGACGAGGCCAACCTTAAGGCCAGCGAGCAGGCGTGGGCAAAGACCATTGACTTCCTGAAGAAGCACCTCGGCTGATAGCATCTCCGCACCCGCCCGTCCCTGCCCGTCCGTGTTGGGTCGTGTTTGTCCGTGGCCGCGGCACGAACACAAATCCGCTATAATGCGCCCACTCGGATTCTATTCGGAGTGTCTGCCCTATGAAGCGTCGCGAATTCATTGCCGCCGGGGCGGCGTCTGTCGCCGCGCAGAGGCTGCTCGGCTGTCAATCAGCTTCAGGCCCGGATTTGACTGCCGCGGAAGACATCGCGGCCAGGCGTCCGAATATCCTCGTCATTCTCGCGGACCAGCACCGGGCTGACTGTATCGGCGTGTATGGAAATCCCGACATTCGCACGCCCCACCTGGACGCGCTCGCGGCGGAAGGTGTGCGCTACGAGCGGTGTTTCTGTCCCTACCCCGTGTGCACGCCCTCACGCTACAGCCTGCTGTCCGGGAGATACGTGCACGACCACGGCGGCAGCAGCAACCGCTGCACGCTACGTTCCGAGATCGAGACCTATCCCAAGATCTTGCGCCAAGGCGGCTATCGCACGGCCGCCGCCGGGAAGATGCATTTCACGCCCACTTATCTGGACGTCGGCTTTGACCGGATGGTCCTGTCCGAGCAAGACGGGGAGGGGCGCTGGGACGACGACTATCACCGCGAGTTGATGGCGCATGATCTTGTCGACTTCAATGACCTCGAGGACCAGCGGCGCGAGTACCGCGCGCAGGCACGCTCGGAATATTGGCAGCATTGCGGCGCCCTGGCGTCTAATCTTCCGCGCGAGTTCCATTCGACGGAATGGATCGCCCGGCAGGCACTGCAAATTCTGGACGGCTGGGGACCAGAGGGCAACCTGCTTATGGTGGGTTTCATCAAGCCGCACCATCCCTTCGATCCGCCGGAGGAGTTGAAGGACCTTTACGATCCCGCCGCGCTGACCCTGTTGCCCGGTTGGACGCCAGGGTGCGCCGCCCACGACCTCGCGCTGAACAAAGGGTATTTCCCGCACGATAAGATCGATGAAGCGCAACTGCGCCGGGCGATGGCCTATTACTATGCCACCATCGAACACGTGGACATGCAGATTGGACGGATGATAGACCTGCTCCGCCACAAAGGCGTGCTCGACAACACCCTCATCGTCTACACGAGCGACCACGGCGAATACCTGGGATCGCACCACCTGCTGCTGAAGGGCGGTTACATGTACGATCCCCTCGTGCGCGTGCCTTTGATCATCCGCTGTCCCGGCGCGGCGCGGGGCGGCGTATCGAAAAACCTGGTCAGCCTGGTTGATGTGCCCACCACGGTATTGCACCAAGCCGGGCTTGCACCGGACCCCGCCATGCAGGGTCTGAATCTTGGGGACGAAGACGCAGGCCGTGAAATGGTCTTCGCGGAGAGCGCGCGCGGCAGCCAGGTGATGGTGCGCACCGCCGGCCGGAAGCTCATCCTTGGCGACACGCCCCCAATGCGCCTGTTCTTCGATCTCAAAGACGATCCGCTGGAAATGCGGAATCACATCGAGGACACGGCCTACGGCGAGGAAGTTGCCGTGCTGACCCAGGCGCTGGAAGCGTGGCGCCGGCCTGTCCCGCGGGAGGAAGCGTTTGTCGATATGAACGCGCCAATCATCCAGCAATCGAATGTCCCGCCGCGCGACAACAGCCACCGCGACGCGATCATTGAATACTACCGCCAGAAGATGGCGCAGGACCAAGGGGCATAATGGGCCGCACCCCTGACCAGCGCCTCACGCGACGAGGTTTTCTACAGGCTGCCGCCGCCCAGGCGCTTTCCGACTGGGAAGCACGTCATGCACACGTGAGAAGGTTGGCCTAAATGCAAGAGGAACCACTTTCTTTATCTTCGTCCGTTTGCGCGCCGTCTCGCCGCGACTTCTTGCGCACTTGCGCCGTTTCCACTGCTGCCGCAGTCCCCTTCCTGCGCACCGGCAAGGCCCGCGCTGCCGTGCAGCGCCCGAATATTCTGCTGGTCTTTCCCGACCAACTCCGCTTCGACTGGACCGGATTGAATCCGGACGTGCCGGTGCGCACGCCCAACCTGGTCCGGCTTGCGGAGGAAGGCTCGCGCTTTGACACCGCCTTCTGCCCCTCGCCGGTGTGCGCGCCTTCGCGCGCCTGCCTGGCGCTTGGCCGGCAGTATGGACGCACCGGTGTGGCGGGCAATGAAGACAACCTGGCCGACGGCATGCCGACGCTTTATTCGCGCCTCCGCGACGCCGGCTACCGCGTGGGCTCCACCGGAAAACTCGATCTCCGCAAGGCCGCACACGACTGGGGCGAGGACGGGATGCACCGCGTCAACGGCCACGTTTATTTCAACGAATGGGGCTTCACCGACGGCCTCGACAGCGAGGGTAAAGGCGATTCGCTGCGCGGCGTCAAAAAACGCGAGGGCAGCGGCGATCCTTTCGGCACATCGCCCTACACAAAGATGTTGACAGACCGGAAGGACGGTTCGCTCGAGACCTATCTCAAGTGGTGGGAGGACTGCCGCGCCTGCCCGCTCCCCGCCAACAACTATTCGTACACAACGCCCGTGCCGCTGGCCGAGGAAGCCTACAACGACAACTGGTGCGGCCAAAACGCGCTCACTCTGATCGAGAACTTTCCCCAGGACGCGCCCTGGTTTCTCCAGGTCAATTTTCCTGGGCCCCATGCACCCCTGGACATTACGCCAGTGATGGCAGGATGGTACGAGAAAGGGGACTTCCGCCAGCCGTTCCACAACGACCAGCTACCCGCCGAAGTACACACGGCCATCCGGCGCAATTATTCCGCCATGGTGGAAAACATTGATCGCTGGCTGGGCAAATACGTCGACGCTCTCGAAAACCGCTCCCAGCTCCACAACACAGTCATCATCTTCAGCAGCGACCACGGCGAGATGCTCGGTGATCATAATCGCTGGGCGAAGACGATGCCTTACCATCCGTCGGCCTGCGTCCCGCTGGTTTTCCGCGGCCCCGATGTCCCCGCGGGAAAGGTCCACCGCGCGCCTGCCGCCACGCTCGACATGACCGCCACGTGCCTTGATTACGCGGGTCTCGCCACGCAAGACGACATGGACAGCCGCTCGCTTCGGCCCCTCCTTGCGGGCAACGCCAGCGCCGCGCGCTCCCACGTCACTTCGGGACTCAAGGACTGGCGTCTCGTTTGCGATGGCCGCTACAAACTGGTTCGCGGTTTTGATCCAGACAACCCCGAGAAGGCCACCGCGGAATCCGCCAGCAAACTTGACTCGGCTGAATCTCCAATGTTTCTGCTCTTTGATTTGGAAGACGATCCGCATGAAGCCACGAACCTCGCCGCCAAGCGCCCCAAAATCGTCGAGCGCCTGGCGAAACTTCTCCCGGCAACATAGTGGGACGCGGTGAACGAAGTGGACCAAGTGAATCCCATCGAAGCCGTGCAGAAGGCCATCGACACACCTTTGAGCGTCCCGGACTTCGCCCCCTGGGGGCGCTTTCTCCGGCGTTGCATCATCGCCGGCTTTCGCATCCAATTACGCTTGGCCGCGCGCATGCAAGTAACAGGACTGGCAAACGTCGTCAATGCCCCAGGCACCCTGGTCATGATGGGCCACAAGAGCGAACTCGATGGCGTGCTACTTGCCCCGTTGCTTGCGGCCCAGGGAGGCCCTATCGGCGCGTGCGCCTACCTGGCAGGAGAACACGTCTTTCAGCCCTGGTTCATCTCCGGCTGGGCGCTCAAAAAGCCACGCTGGCTGTGCTGGCTGCTCCTGCCCCTGAAACTCGACAAACTCATGGCCGGCATGCGCGTCATCCCCGTGCCCATGGCCCGCGAGCGCTTTCTCCTCTCGCACCTCATCGACCTCCTCGAGCACGAAGGCGACCTGCCGTTGCGCCATCTTTTTGAGCAACCACCACCGGCCCACCTGCCCGGGGTGGCGCCTGATGCGCGTGTCCGCAGTGTCCTGGTCTGGAAATACATCGATCCGCTCTTCGCGCTCGCGCCGTTCTCCTGGTTCAAACAGCCGTACAAGCAAGCTCTCTGGGGCCGTCATGAAGCGCGCATCCTCCGCATGATCAAGGCGGCCGTCAGTGTGCTCGACAGCGGCGGCGCGCTCGTTATCTTGCCCGAGGGGCTGCTCTCAGAGGACGGGAAGCTCCGCCGCATCAAGAGCGGTGTGACCCAGATTCTTAAAGCAACACGCGATCAAGTCGTCGTGCAGCCCATGGGCGTCACCTACGACTACATGACCACCGGGCGTTTTCACGCCTACGTAAACTTTGGCCCAGCCGTTTATGGCGCAAACTCCTGGAACACCGAAGAGACGCGCGTGCAAACGGCTTGCATGCTCTCCCGGCTGACGACGGTCACCTTGGCGCAATTAGTGTCGCAGGCCTTGTTCAAGGAGGAGAGAGATAACAGGGACAGCAGGGACGAAAGGGACAAAGAGAGCAGAGGAGATCCTGTGCAGGAGGAAGCCTTGGAGGTTAAACTGGCCGTCTTGCGCAGTGCCGTGGCCGCCGCAGCACGGAGTTGTGCCGCCGCCGGCCTCCTTGTTGACGAAGAGCTCCTGGAAGCGTCCGCATTTGATCGGCGCTGGCGCCGCTTTCTTCGCTATTGCGAGCGCCACGGCTTTCTGGACAGGCACGCGGGCCGCTTGCGGGTAAACTTGCGCGAAACCTGGAAGGGGAAGCATCCGGCGACGTGGACGGTGTCGCCCTGGGAATACCATCGCAACGAGTTTCAGGCGCTCTGTGAAGCCCATGGCGTGGACCTCAGCGCGCAGAGAACAAAATGATTTCCACCCAGCGCCTCAGTTTCGCTTTGCGGGAACGCATCGCGCGTCTTGTGATTCGCCTGTCGCAGCCGGATCTTGGCGCCGCGCAGCGCGAGGAATTCGCCGAAAATGCTTTCCGGGATGACAAATTGACGCATGCCGCCCTGCACCATGTCTTGGTGGAGGACTGCGGTGCGCCCGTCACCATCTTTGCGTTTGCCAGTTCGGCCCTGCTCTTTGCGGCGCAGCCCACCTTCGAGTTCCGTGGACTCCTGCAACCGAAACAAGGCGTCTGCAATCTTGTGTTCCTGCGCGATCCTTATCGCACGGCCTACCATGTCACGCCCAATGGCGCGCCGCACGGTCTTGCATTCTATGAAGAGGAAGTGCGCCGGCTGATGCAGTCGCTCGGGGGCAAGGTGCATATTGCCATCGGTGATTCTTCCGGCGGCGCGGCCGCGCTGTACTTTGGCACACGTTGCGGCATGGACCGCATCATCGCGTTCAACGTGCCGTTCCCCATCAGCTTCTGGACTTCGCCCGGCGCCTATTGGCACGCGCTCACGAATCTCAGGCTTCTGCGGCGCAGCCGCTACGAGTATTGGGAAGTGTGCTTCCTCACATTCACCACGACGATCGTGCGGCTGCAACTCTGGGCAACCGCCGGACGCAATGGGACCATGAATCCACTGGCCACGTACTTGTCCACCGCGGAGCGGCCACAGGCCACCCTTTTCTATGGGCAAGACTGCGGCCCCGACGCCGCCATTGCCGCCCAATTCGCCACCGCGCCCGAGGCCAGACTTGTACCGCTTCCGACCGCCCTGCACAACTGTGCGGTGTGTCTGGCCAAACGCGGCCAACTGCGCCAGGTCATCGAAAACGAAATTGCGGAAGCGATGCGCCAGCCAGGCACGGGCCCATCCGCTTTCAACGCAGAATGAATGACGGTGGAAATTCCGGGCACTGAATCTTGAGACATTTGCCCGAGGGCGTGCGCGGAATTTCCGCCACAAAGTGGAAACGCAGCGGCGTCTTGTACGCATCCAATTGCTCGAGACAATATGCGCGCAAGGTCACTTCATCAACACCGGCGTTGTTCACCTGTACGGCTGCCTGGACAAATTCCGTGGCATCCGGGTGCAGCCCTGGATACACCGCGGCGTCGAGCACGGCGGGATGGCCGCGCAGGACCGACTCCACCTGGACCGGATCCACTTTCATCCCGCCGAGATTGATGATGTCGCGCACGCGGCCAATGAGGGAGAGCGCGCCTGTGCCGTCGAAGTACCCGATATCCTGCGTCGGCCAGGCGTCCCCCGGCGCCTCCACTGCTCCATCGTGCAGATAACCCTGCATCATCGACGTGGACCGCACCGCGATTTCGCCGGCGCCTTGCCGCAGGGCCGCATAGTGTTCCGCATGCCGTACCTGCACCTCCACGTTCCGCAGCGGCTTGCCCACTCCCGCCAGGCGAGCGCTGCCATCGTAGCTGGTGGAAATTGCGCCTGTTTCTGTTGTGCCGTAGATGGCGTAGAGTTCCGCCCCGAACACGCCGCGGAATTCCTCCATCACGTCCCGCGGGCACGGCGCGCCCGCGTAAAACGTATGTCGCGCCAGACGTGGCGGCGTCTCGCGCGCCGCCAGCCGCGCCAGCGCCCGCGCCATCGGCGGGACCAGCGCAAGAATATTGCTCGGACGTTCCACTTCGCGCCGCAACACCCGTTTCGGATTGAACACCGGGTCCAGCACCAGTGTGCTGTCGGTCAACAACGACGCCATGAGACCAAAGCCATAGGCATACGCATGACTCAGCGGTGTCGTCGTTGCCACGCGAATGCGGTCATAGCAGGCAATGGACTCAACGTAATTACGCGCCTCCGCCACCGCGACCCGCTGATTGCGCACGCAGTACCTTGATTTCCCATAGGTACCCGAGGTCGGATGCAAGATGGCGCCACAAAGTAGCGGGGAGGCGCCATCCTCCTCGCTCTGGGATCTGCACGTCACATCGACGGTGGTGTGGCAACCCCCGGCTAGCCGTCCGGCATCTTGGGTTTTGCGCTGGGTACGCAGCAGCGCCACGGACACTGGCCCGAACGAGATCTCTGCCGCCACCGGGTAGACACCCGGAACCAATTGAGAGACCCCGGGCAAGAAGTCATGGATCACCCAGGCGGTATGCATCTCTTCCACCACGCGCCGTAGTTCAGCCTCTCGCGTGCCGGCAAACACCAGCAGCGGCGTCGCCCGCCGCTCGAGCAGCGCCATCAGCAGCACCGGAAAAGCAGCCGTGTTCGCGAGCGCCACCGCAACGCCGTCCCCCGCCGCAACACCCGCGTCTTTCAGCACGTGCCCCGCGCCCGCCGCCGCCGCACGCAGGTCATCCGCCGTCCACGCGCGCTCTGTGCCGAGGCATTCAATCCCGCCGCGCCATACCCGCCACACTTCAAGCGCTTCTTCGCCCCCGTCCAAACCAGCGCCACCTCCACCCGGCTCATCGACCATTGCGTCCATGCCCTGTGCCTTCACGCGCCCAGATGCGCCAGTAATTTCGCTGTTTCGCGCAGGGTCTTCAGCTTGCGCCCGTCCCAGTAGATCTCTGGAATGCTGACCTTGGCGGTTTCCTCCAGCGCCTGCAACAATTCGAGGCGCCCCATGGAATCCAGGCCCAGCCCTTCCTCTGTCACAGGTAGATCAAGGGAGGGAAGGCGCTGAATGCCGCGCTGCCGCATGACCCGCTCGGCCACTTCCAACACGAGGCGATCCAATTCCGCGCTGCTCCGGCCCATGGTTTACACGCCCACCCCCTGTGGTTGATCCGCGCCCGCCGCGAGCCAATCGCCGCGTTTCGCCACGGTTTCGAGGCGTTCGAGCACCTCATCGATCACCGCCGGCGTGTGCGCGGTCGAAAGGTACCACGGTTCAAACAAGTTTGGATGAAAATAGACCCCAGCCCGCTGGGCGCGGTGCTGGAAACGGATGTAGCGTTCCGCGTCGGCCGCCTCGGCCACCGCGCGGTAATCCATCGGCTCTGGAGTGTCCTCCTGCTTGAGGAAGAAGCAACTCAGCATGGCCCCAACGTGGCGTACGAGCGCGGGCACTCCCGCCTCGACAAAGATGTGGCGCAGGCCCCCAGCCAGTTGCGCCGCCCCGCGTTCCAGGTCCGCGAAGGTCCTTTCGCCGTCCGCGTCGTAGGCCCGTTGCACCGCCAGTGCTGCCGCCATCGACATCGGGTTCCCGGAATAGACCCCGCCGTGGAACACGCGCCCGTCCACGATCTGCTGCATAATGTCCGCGCGCCCGCCCACAGCCCCGACTGGCACGCCGCCGGACAATGCCTTGGCGAGGAGCGTTAAGTCCGCGCGCACGCCGAAACGTTGCTGCGCGCCGCCGCGCGCGATGCGGAACCCCGTGATCACTTCGTCAAGAATGAGGAGCGACCCAGCGGCATCGGCCGCCACGCGAGCGCACTGCAAAAAGCCCGGCCGCGGTGGGATGACCCCGGCATTGCCCGCCACCGGTTCCATGATGATCGCGGCAATCTCCTCTCCCCGTGCCGCCATGAGCGCGCTCAGCGTGTCGGCATCATTCCATGGCAGCACGATCGCATCGCGCGGGGCCCCGTTCATCCCCGCCGTGCCCGGAATCGCACGCCCCTGCGCCTGTGCCGCCAGTGCATCCAGCGGCGCATGGTAACGATGAAAGACTGCGTCGCTCGATCCGTGATAGTGCCCCTCAAACATCACAATCAAGGGACGGCCCGTATGGGCGCGCGCCAGGCGCACCGCCGTCTGCGCCGTTTCCGTCCCGGTCGAGGAAAAGCGCAACAAGTCAATCGAAGGAAAGCTCTTCTTCACCAACTCCGCCACCTGATGCGACAGTTCATGCGGGAAGCCCAGCACAGTGCCCCGCCGCTGAATTTCCTCTTCGATGGCGCGAAGCACCATGGCAGGGCGGTGGCCGAAGATTAACGGGCCGTAACCCATATTCATGTCAATGAGTTCGTTCCCATCGACATCCCAGACGCGGGCGCCCTCCGCGCGGTCGATGGCCAGCGGAAGATGGTACGGCAACACGCGCATGTTGCTATTGGCCCCCCCAGCCACACTCTGACGCGCCCGCTCCAACAGCCGCCGCGAGCCTTCGAACTGCTTGTCCCGCCCGTCCTCTCTCATGTGCCTCCCGCCTGCCCACGCCACAATATTGGGCCGTGCCACATACTAGGCCACGCCGCAAACCCTATGCAACGGCGTAATCTCCCGGGTGGCGCCCTCAAGCGATTAAGCTTGAGGGTGGCGTCCCAGCCTTGCCACATACACCACGCGCCGGGCGTCCGCATGCACTGGCCCCTGCGTTTCCGCGTCAAAGGTTCTGAACTGAAATCCGTTGCGCGCCAGAGCGCCCGCAATCACACGCTCGGAATGTGCGCGCTGCAGATGACGCTCCTCGAAGCTGCAACTCGTCCCGTCCCGCTGCACCGTCCCCCTCACCTGCAATTGATAGAGCTTCTTGCGTGCGTCATACGCGCAATCAAATTGGACCCGCCCCTCGCCGTACTCATACACGCTCGACGTTTCACCCGAGAACCCCGCCGACGTCTTCAGATCGAAAATGAACGTTCCCCCGGCGCGCAAATGGCGCCGCACACGCCGCAGCACCGCGTTGAGCGCACGCGCCGTCAGCACGTAATTCAGGCTGTCAAAGACGCAGGTCACCACGTCGAATTCCCGGCCCAGATTGAGCCGGAGGATATCGCCTTCGACCAGTTGCGCAGCCGGGGCGGCCAGGCGCGCATGCGCCAATTGGAAAGGTGACTGATCCACGCCGGTGACTTCATATCCATGCTCCGCCGCCAACCGCAACAAGGTTCCGCCGCCGCAACACAGGTCGAGCCATTGCGGCCTGCGCAATCCCGCGGCCGGCACGTGCGCCGCAATGAGGGGCCACATCATCCGACTCCACAACCCCCAGCGCCGGTTGTAAATGGCGGCGAATTCTTCACCATACATCGACGTCGTCATTACATGGCTTCTTTCAATAACAGGCGCAGCAGCGCCAGGGCATCCGTACCCGGCAGAAAGGTGGATTCACCCACCGCCGGGACAGGAAACGGCGCCAGGCGCAGTTCTTGGGTGCAATACCAATCAAAGTCAGGCGATTCCAGATCCTGCTTAAAGACGAATCGCAACGTTTCCGGCCAGCCCTTCACCGTCAGCGCCGTCACCGTCACGGTGAAATCGGCCGTTTCAACGGAATCGCCCACCCGCAGCGGCTCGCTGACATCGTAGAACGTCACTCCGAACGGATACGAAAAACATCCTTCCTCGCAGGTCACTTCGAGACCATCAACGGCGGTCCTTTTCACCGTAACGGGACCAGTCCCGGCCGTGAGCGCCCACAGGTGGCGCGGCGCCGCCATAGCCTCGGCGGAAAGCATCGTCAACAAACTCGCCCCGAACACATCGTAGGGCGCGTTGATGAATAGGACGGATTCTTGCCGGATGTCTGATCCAAAATTGATCTGGTCGAGGTTGTTTTCCAGGATGCGCCCCGGCAGCACCACGCCCAGGCTGCTGAAAGGCAGACTGAGCGGCGCCAGCACCCCATGAATCAACGCAAGCAACACCGCCACACCGCGATCCACTTTGCGGCGCAGGCCATTCAGATCCATGGCGTACCGCTCCACCACATCTCCGATAAACACGGCCACCAGGCCCATCCCTCCCAGGCCGGGCAGCACGAGTAGCCGGTCCGACGGCAGCGTGAGACTCACGGGCAATGCGGCCAGCACCATGCCCAGCGCCCAAAACCGCGCCACGGCGTTCCGCCTCAGCATTGGCAAGAACACCACGAAACCCGCCGCAATGACCGCCGCGCCCAGCAACACTTGGACCTGTTGCACCCGCGGGGGCATGAGGACATAGGGGTTCGCGGATACGAGACCCAATTGCGCATGCAGCAAGACGGGCAGATGTTC
>JACPGD010000453.1 GCA_016182645.1 Candidatus Hydrogenedentota bacterium
GCAGCGGCAGACCTTCGCCATTTCCGCGCAGCGTTCGGGGATCAGATCGCTGACCGCGATCAGCTCGACGTTGGGGTGGTCCTGGAAGCCGAAGGCCGCGCCGAATTTGCAGACACCGTAGCCCACGAGCCCCATGCGGATTTTGCGGTCCGAAATCGGCTGCCACACCTTGTCCTTTTGCGTGGTGCTTTCGGTTTCCTCGAAGCCCGCGATCGGCTTTTCTTCCGCGGCCGCCATCAGGCCGAGGCCGCCGGCGCCCAGGGCCACGTTTCTAAGAAAAGTACGCCGTGATGGGAATGTCATGGTCTGCTGCTCCTTTCTGCGCACGCCGTCTGTCCGTAGCTCCCATTTGCAATGGGAGGTAGTGCTTCGGACCTCCCATTGCAAATGGGAGCTACGGTGAATTACTATAACTCACACAAACGCACATGATCAAACATTCTGATTCCGGTGGAAGGGGACCCGCGAGTGGCGCAGACGCAGTTTGAAACGGTGGTTGCTTCCCTGGCAGAGCTCTGCGGTGAAGTGTATACAGACGCCGTGTGCAACGCGCGCGCGTTTCTCACCGGCGAGGCGGCGTCCACCCTGCGGCAACTTGCGCGCGAGCCTATCGACTTCTATCCGCGCCGCTTTCAGGATCGGTTGTTGGCGCTCCTGCCGCGGGTTGGCCAAGCGTTCGCGCCGGCCTGGGCAGGTTCCGCCCACGGCGCAACGACCGAGACCTTTCGCGAAGCGACCAAACGCGAAATGGCCCCGCTGAGCACGTTCGGCTGGTACCGCTGCGGGGAAGGTGGCCGCCTTTACTTCGCCTTGAAAAGCGAGCATTACCACGCCGCGCTGGGGCACGGGTTCCCCGGGTATGACCTGCTGGAGCGCGCGCGCCGCTTGGGCATTCCCAACGCCACCCACAACAATACGCGAGGGCACATTACGCGCCTCTTGGAAGAGGAACTGGTGCGGACCGCGAACGGACTTGCGCCGGAAAATGCCGCGGGACTGAACGCTTTATTGGCGTCGCGCGAACCGGAGGCACTCAACCGGGTGCTGAACCTGGAGACGGGCAGCCTGGCCGTGGAAGCCGCGCTGAAAATGATCCTCGCGCGCTTCTATCGCATGCAGGCCGACCGCCCCGCGCCTCCTTGCGCCGGCCGCACCCCCGTCATTCTGGTCGTGGGCGACAACGAGGGGCACATCGGCGCGAACTACCACGGCACAACGATCTTGACGCAAGTATTGCGCGGCATGTGGTCGGAGTTGCGAAATTCGCTCGAGGACGCAGGCGCATTGCAGGTGCGCGCGGTGCGCCCGAACAACATGGGCGATCTGGAAGCGGCCTTCGCCCAATACGACACGGGCGCCACAAAGATTGCCGGTTTTTTCCACGAGATCGTGATGATGAACTACGGCGCGCTCCTGTTGACGCCCGAGTTTCTCCAGCGGGCCTATGCGTTGTGCCAAGCCCACGACGTCCCTGTGGTGGCCGACGAAATCCAGTCCTGTGCCTGGGGCCCGGACCTCTACCTCTTCCGCGAGTACGGGTTGCGCCCATCCTTCGTGGCGTTGGGCAAAGGACTGCCGGGCGGCGAGTATCCGGCTTCGCGGCTGCTGTTCGCGGCGGGGATGGACAATGGGCTGCCGCAGTTCGGCGCGCTCGTGACGAACGGGCAGGAAGAATTGGCCTCGCTCGCGTACCTGGTGACGATGCGCTGGGCACAGGCGAACGCGCGCGTGACCCGCGCGATTGGAGAGGCCTACGCGGCGGGGCTAAGAGACGTGGCGCGGCGCTTCAGCGGCGTCGTCACCGGTGTTGCGGGCTGGGGACATCTCTCAGCCCTGCTGCTGCGCGACCTCGAGACGGCCAAGCGCCTCGCGGCGCGGCTGGTGGCTGGCGGGCTGGACATCAGTGCGCAAACGTACAAGGCGGATTGTCCTCCCGCCCTGCTGACCAAGCTGCCGCTGACCGCCGGGTACGAGGCGGCCGAGTTCGTCGTGGACAGGATGGCGGAGACCCTCAGTGAGATGGTTCAAGGCAGATGAAAAGAGAGACGGTAAAACCGCGCCAGGAGAAAATCCTGGATCTCTTGAACTCAGAAGGCGAAGTCTTCGTCCGCGACTTGTCGGAGCGTTTCGAGGTCACGGAGATGACGATCCGGCGTGACCTGGAAGTGCTCGAACAGCGCAACGCCCTGATGCGGACCCATGGCGGCGCGATCTTTTCGGGGCGGTCCGTCGCCGAATTCGCTTTCCTCGAACGGAGCCGCGCCCACCTCGAGGAGAAGCAGGCCATCGCGCGGGAAGCGGCGACGCTGGTCGAGCCGGGAATGACCGTCGTGTTGGACACGGGAACCACCACGCTGGAAGTGTCGCGCGCCATTCAGGGCGTGAGCGGGATTAAGGTGTTGACGTCCTCCCTGGCGATCGCGTCGGTGCTGCACGCCCAGAAGAACATCGATCTCGTCCTCCTCGGCGGGAACGTGCGCATAAACAGCCCGGATCTCTCCGGGCCGCTGACTGAGGACAACTTGCGTCAATTCCGGGTGAACCTGGCCATCCTCGGGGCGGATGCCGCCGACCGGCGCGGCGCCTACGCTTCAGATTTGAGTGTGTCCAGAGTCTCGAAGGCCATGATTGAATGCGCGGACCGCACCGCCTTGATCATTGACAGCCGCAAGTTTTCGCGTGGCGCGTTCGCCAAGTTCGCCTCCTGGGACCGCTTCCGGCACGTGGTAACGGACACCGGCATCTCGCGGGCGGATCGCCAGTGGCTTAAGAAGGCCGTCGGCGACGTGCGCCTCGTCAAGGCCGTGCACGACGGGGCGGCGGGCCGGAGCGCGGCCTCATGAAGACCATTCGCTTCGGCATTATCGGCTGCGGGATGATGGGCCGCGAATTCGCCAGCGCGGCCGCGCGGTGGTGTCACCTCACGGCCGCCGAGGCCCGGCCAGAAATCGTGGCCATTTGCAGCCGCACGTTGAAACCCGAGCGTGTCGGCTGGTTCACGCGGTATTTCCCGAGCATCACCCAAGTGACCGAGAATTATCGCGCCCTGGTAACGAATTCGAATGTGGACGCTGTCTACTGTGCCGTGCCGCATCACCTGCACAGGGAAATCTATTGCGCCGTGCTCCGGGAGGGCAAGCATCTCCTGGGCGAAAAGCCCTTCGGCATTGATCTCTCCGCCAATGAGGCGATCTTGCGGTGCGCCACGGAACACCCGCAGTCCGTGGTCCGGTGCGCGTCGCAGTTTATCTATTATCCCGCCGTCCAGCGTATCCTGCGCATGGCCGTCGAGGGCGCCTTCGGTCGAATCATCGAACTGGACAGTGGCTTTCTCCATTCGAGTGACCTCGATCCCATGAAGCCGATCAACTGGAAGCGCGTGCCGGCGTACAACGGCGACTATGGCGTGCTGGGCGATCTGGGCACGCATGCGGCCTTCCTGCCGCGGCGGCTGGGCTGGGTCGTCGAAAACACGCGGGCGCTCTGCTCGAACATCCGGCCTGAGCGGCCGGATGCGGAGGGGCGCCTAGTTCCATGCGACACGTGGGACAACGTCACGCTCTTGTCTGAAGTGACAGACCCCCGCGATGGGACGCGCTTTCCCTGGTCGTTTCGCGCGGCGCGGATCATGCCCGGCGAACGCAACACGTGGTATCTGAGTATTCAGGGAACGAAAGCCTGCGCGCGCTTTTCGCTAAAGAACCCCAAGCGCCTGGAACTGCTCGAATACACCGGCGGTGAGCAACGCTGGCAGGCCGTAGACATGGGCTTTGAGGCGCCGTACCCAACGATTACCGGTGCTATCTTCGAGTTCGGCGCGGCCGACGCCTTCCTGCAGATGATGGCCGCCTTTCTGCACGAGATCGTGCATGGAAAAGCACTCAGTGCCGCCGCGGCGTGCCCAACGCCCGAGGAAATGCACAGCGCCCATCTCTTATTCACGGCAGCGCTGGAGTCGCATGCAAATCAGCGTGTGGTCCCAATTGGCGAAGCCGCCC
>JACPGD010000432.1 GCA_016182645.1 Candidatus Hydrogenedentota bacterium
AGGAAACGAACTGGTATCCAGCAGATTTGCAAAAAAGTCCGACATAACGCCAGAGAGTTGCACCGGCACCAGGGGGCTGGTCAGAGCATAGCACAACTACTATGGGGAATATACCGGGGCTTTTCCTAGAAATACCGCCATTCTACGAATTGTAGACGCGGCTTCCTCGCCGCGTCGCCCCCATTCGCGCAACGCGGTGTCCGTGTCCGTCCGTGTTCGTCTTTGTCCTACAGCGCCGCCGCCCCGGCCACCGCCACCGCATGGTCATTCTCCACCGTCGAACCCGACACTCCGATCGCGCCAATGACTTCGCCCGCCGCATTCTTCAGCGGCACCCCGCCCGGAAAGCTGATCAGCCCGCCATTCGAATGCTCAATGTTATAGAGCGGCCCGCCCGGCTGGCTCAGCTTGCCGATTTCCCCTGTATTCATGTCGAAAAACCGCGCCGTCTTCGCCTTCTTAATGGCGATATCGATGCTGCCCAGCCACGCGCCGTCCATCCGCACGAACGCCTTCAGGTTTGCCCCCGCGTCCACCACCGCAATGTCCATCTTCGTGTCAATCGCCGCTGCCTTCTTCAGCGCCGCGTCCACCACGCGCTGCGCACCCGCCAGATCAATGTCCGCCCCCGCTACCGCCGGCGCCGTCTCCCCCGCCTCCACGCCCGGCCACATCGCGGAAAAGCCCGCCGCTACCGCACACGCCAATGCCGCCGCAAGAATAACTCTGGATCGCATGGTTCGCCTCCTTTTTGCAGTAGGAGCGCGGACAGTCCTGTCCACGCCAAAACCAGGGGAAATGCCTCCTTCGGATACTATCCACCGCCCCCGCACGCCGTCAAGCCTATGCTATACTCCAATCGTGAATCGGGAGGGCGAGCGTACCCGCGAGCCCGGTTGGTCCCTCAATAGGAACGATCCCAATGCCCATAGAACTACAATGCACCGATCCGATGACCGCGGAAGACCTCGCCGACCCGGACGTTCCGGAGAAGCTCGTGGAATTGGTGGAGGGAGAATTGGTCACAATGGCACCTGCGGGCACGTTCCACAATACCGTGGCGATGAATATTCTCTTTTTGTTCCGCCAGTTTTGCCGGGAGCATCCAGAATTCAGCTACGGCGGCGACAACGACGGATTCATCATTCAGCGCAACCCGGATACGGTGCTTTCTCCTGACGCTTCCTTGTTCCGGCGCCGCAGCCTCTCCGGCGCCCCGTGGCTGGAATTCGCGCCTGAAATCGCCGTCGAAGTCTTGTCCCCGAGCAACAGTAGAACGGAGATGGCCTTCAAGCGGCATCGGTACTTCGATGCCGGTACAGAACAATTCTGGCTCGTGGACCCGGAGAAGCGCCAAATTGAGTTTCACGAGCGCGATGGGCGCGTCCTCGTCGCAACCGGCGAAGAAGTGATTGAAGGGACCGGTATCGCCTCGGGAATGCATATAAGTCTGACCGAGCTCTTTCGAGATCGCTGAAAATGATTAAGAACGAACCAGAAGACGATATTTTCCGGGAAGTGAGGAGAATCAAAGAAGAACTCGCGGCGGCCCACGACTTTGACATAGGCCGCATGATCGAAGATTCAAGGAGAAGGCAGGAGGAGAGCGGAAGAAAGATCCTCTCTCCTCCTCCCAGACGAGATTCCTCGCCGAACCGCTAACTCGACACGGCAGACTGCGCTGCCAGCCCTCATGTCGCTGCCGTCCCTGTCGTCCCTGAAGTCCCTTTTGTCCTTTCCCCTCCCCAAGCCCCAGTCCCCGCTGCCCCAGATGCCTCGCCGGTTCAAATTGAGGTATACTGTCCCCCGTCATCAGCACCAACCGAACACGTAGCCGGGGCTTCTAGCCCCGTTCCCGGATCCGGCTGGCGTGTTGAACTCTGGGCGCAACTCCCAAGAACGAGGCTGGAAGCTCGGGCTACGGAATTGGAAGGAAATGGCTTCAATATTGTCATCAGTAGTCCCACCACTTGACGTTACCCGGGATCTGCTCCTGAAGCACGACAAGCCCGGCCCACGCTATACGAGCTATCCCACGGCCCCGGAATGGGATGAGTCCTTCGGCGACACCCAATATCGGGAAGCGCTCGCGCGCGCCGCGCAGGCGCCGGAAGATCCCCTGTCCATTTACGTCCACCTCCCCTTCTGCTACGAGCGCTGCTTGTTCTGCGGCTGCAACGTCGTCATCTCCAAGAGGCATGAAGTCTCGGATAAGTACCTCGAATACCTCTTCCGCGAGATCAAGATGGCCGCCGCCGCGCTTGCCCCACGCCGCACCGTCAAGCAGCTCCACTGGGGCGGCGGTACCCCCACCTACCTCGATGTCGGCCAGATTCGACAACTTTTCGGCGTGCTCGCGGAACAGTTTAGTTTCGCCCCCGACGCCGAAATCGCCCTCGAAGTCGACCCGCGCATCACCACGCACGAGCAGCTTTCGACCCTGCGTGAACTCGGCTTCAACCGCATCAGCATGGGCGTACAAGACCTCGACCCGAAAGTCCAGACCGCCATTGGCCGCGAGCAGACCGAAGACGAAACGCGCCGCATCTTCACCTGGTGCCGCGAACTCGGCTTCCTCGGCGTCAATATCGACCTGATCTACGGACTCCCCGAGCAATCGCCCGCAGGGTGGGAGAATACTATCCGCGCCGTGATCGACATCCACCCCGACCGCCTCGCCGTCTACAGCTATGCGCACCTGCCCAATATGATTAAGCACCAGAAGAAACTCGAGGGCATGCCCCGGCCCGTCGGCCCGGAAAAGTACGATCTTTTCGCGCTCGCGCGCCGTCTCTTCCTCGAACACGGCTACCGCGCCATCGGGATGGACCACTTCGCCCTGCCTACCGACGAACTCTCCGCCGCCCTCGACGAGCGCCGTCTCCACCGCAATTTCATGGGCTATACGGTGGTGCCCGGCGGCGATATGATCGGGTTCGGCACCTCCGCCATTGGTGAAATCGGCGGCGCCTACGCCCAGAACGAAAAACGCCCCGTCCTCTATTATCACGCGCTGGACGAAGGCCGTTTCCCCACCATGACGGGCATTACCCTGACCGAGGACGACACCATCCGCCGCTGGACCATCCGCCAGCTCATGTGCAATTTCTACCTCGAATTCCGCGAGTTGGAGCGCCGCTTTGGCGTTACCTACGACGACTACTTCCAGGCCGAAGAGCAGGACCTCGGACCGTTCTACCGCGATCACTTCCTCGAACGGACCCCCGAGGCGCTGCGCGTCCTCCCCCTCGGCCAGGTCTTCGTCCGCAACGTCTGCATGGTCTTCGACGCCTACCTGCGCAAGCCCGAAAGCCACCGGCAATTCTCGAGAACAGTTTAGTGTAATCTGGGAGGGCGAGCGTACCCGCGAGCCGGTTGAGTACAATTTCAGAAGCGGAGGAGAACCATGAGCGGCAAAATCCCCAACCTGTGGCCCGATGAACTCATCGTAAACACGGACATCACCCCGAAATCGATCATGTGCCGTCAGGCGCAGGTGCTGAACGAACGTACACGCGGGCGCGTGCAGGGCGAGGTCTCGACCCGTGTCCTCGGGCGCGACTTCACCCACACCTTCTATCTCGTCACCCCCGGCCTGGACAACTACCGGCATTTCCTCCTACGCGTCCGCCACTCGATCGAGCAGACTTACCCGCTAAAGGTTTTCCTCCTCGAGTCCGACGACACCGGCAAGGAACTCGCCACCGAAGAACTCTTCTACCAGGTCCTCGGACGCGTCCTCCAGGATTCCAAAACCATGCACATCATCCGCTCCCTCGCCGCCCAAAGCGAGTAGTGCCGCGCTCGCCGAGCGCGGCACTTCCGGACTTCCGGTCAACCCGTGGAATTGGGTACCAACTCAGGTTAAGAAGTGCCGCGCTCGGCGAGCGCTGCACTACTGGAAGAGGATATGAACCAACCAATCAAAGCCGTCGTCATCGGCGCCGGCGTCACCGGCCTCTGCGCCGCCCACTACCTCGCCAAGCGCTTCGGGCGCGAGAACATCCTCGTCCTCGAAGCTGCCAATCACCCCGGCGGCACCGCCCGCACGGATCTTCTCGACGGTTATACTCTCGAATGGGGCCCCAACGGCTTTCTCGACAAAGAACCCAAGACCCTCGAATGGATTGACGAACTCGGCCTCACCGCTGAACTCATTCGCGCCAACGAGGCCGCCACGCACCGCTTCATCCTGCGCCATGGCCGCCTCCACGAAGTCCAGGGCCCGCCCAAATTCCTGCTCTCCTCGCTCCTCTCCCTTTCCGGGCGGGCCCGGCTCCTCTGCGAGCCGTTCATCCCAGGAAAGCGCGACGCCACCCCCGAATCGATCTGGAACTTCGCCGCCCGCCGTATTGGCCGCGAAGCCGCCGACACCCTCGTCAGCCCCATGGTCTCCGGCATCTTCGGCGGCGACGCCAAGCAACTCAGCCTCGAACACTGTTTCCCGCGCATGGCCGCCATGGAACGCCAGTACGGCGGCCTCTACAAAGCTCTCCGCGCCAAGCGCAAAGAGAACCCCGGCGCCAGCCCCATGGGCCCCTCCGGCACGCTCACCTGCTTCCCAGAAGGCATCCAGCAACTCTGCGACACCGCCGCCGCCCAACTCGGCGACCGCCTCCACTGCAATGCCCCCGTCACTTCAGTCCGCCAAGACAACACCCACTTCCGCATCGAGCTGAACTCCGGTGAAATCCTCCTATCGGAAAAACTGCTCGTCGCCGCCCCCGCATATGCCGCCGCCCAGTTCCTCGCCCCCCTCGACGGGGCCCTCGCCCAGACACTCGGCAGCGTCCCTTACGCCAGCATCGCCGTCCTCTGCACCGCCCACGGCCGCAGCCAAGTTGCGCATCCCCTCAACGGTTTCGGCTTCCTCGCCCCTCGCGTCGAA
>JACPGD010000425.1 GCA_016182645.1 Candidatus Hydrogenedentota bacterium
CGGAACGCATGTTTCTGACCGCCGCGCACACGGAAAACGTCCACGGCAATCGTGGTGTTCTTCTCGCCCTTGATGAGCGCCACGCGCCGCCGGTATTCGCTGCACTGCGCATAAGCATTCGAACTCGCTTCCACCACGGACGCCAGCGGCGATGAGGCCATGAAATGAAACTCGGGATCGCGTCCCTCTGTCCGCTGCTCCTGATCGTCCACGACTACAAGGTTGTGGCTGAACGTGCTGCGAATCCACTCGTTCAGCGGCATGTCTCCCACGTAACCCAGATCACCCAGGACATAGTGAGGCCCCTGCGCGTAGAACAGCGCCAGATTGTCCGCGTGACGATGGCCGCCCCAATCATTGAAAGCCAGCGTCAGCGTGGCGCTTTCTGCCTCCGTGCCGTTCCGCAACACCGCCGTCTGCCATGCGGGAAACAACGTCTCCGGCAGGTTGAGTTCACGCTCACGCTTGAGTTGCTCCTCGCTCAGGTTGAACAGCGCATATTCGCTCATTCCCGCGGCTTTCAACAGCGGGGCCAGACCTTCGTAGAACTCGGGATAGCGCCGGAGCCCGTAGTGCACGATATTGTCCGAAGGGCCCGTTTCCACGTGCGAATCGCTAAGCGGCAGGTAGTGGCCTTGCGGCAACAGCGTCCACAACACGCCGCGGTACATCAGGCGCAACTGGTCATCGTTTGCGTAATAATCCACCGCCCCCTGGCGCGCGCCGAAATCCGCCGGCCATTCAAAGCCGTGCAGCACTTCCGGGACCACAAGCAATTGCGCCAAGTACATGTTGTTATAGGAAGGACTCTCCTTGCTGAACCCGTCGTATTCGAACGACTGATCGCGCACGCGCTCATACCCGCGCAGCGCCGTATCGGCCATCTCCGGAACGCCCAGGCACTTCGCGATATAGGCCATCGCTGTGTAGACTCGCGGAGACTTATTGTTCGCATTGTCCGCCTTGCCCGCCCCGCCCACAAACGGTTCCGCCCCCATCATGTACTCCAGCAACAGGTCCCGCTCGACGAGCCGCCGCTGTTCCTCGCTCCAGACGTGCACGCCCGCGGCATCCACCGCCGTGCACGTCAGGTCATACGCTAGCGCAAACGAGGCCAGCCCGCTTACGCTGTCCGTGCTTGGATGCGCCCGGCCCGCGCCCCAATAGCTTTGCAACATCGCCGCCTTCTCGACCGTGTCCCGCGCGAAGGCCTGTTCGGTCAAGTGCCGTTTCCAGTAGAGCGGAAGGTCCTTGTCGTGCCAAGCCGCATAGAGGGGATCGCAATCGGCATAAGTGTCCCAATAGTCCCGGTACAACCACTGCCGGTAACACTGCGCATAGCGCACGAGGATGTCCCGCGCGCCCTGCGCATACTTCGCGTCACCGGTGAAGCCGTAGGCAAACCCGAGACTGCGCGCGGCATCGCGCATGAACCCGATCTTCTGTTCGCGAACGATGCCGCTAAAACTGACATGGATGGGATAGCCCACCCAGTGCCACGCCAGCCTGCCGCTGCGGTCGTCCGGCTGGGCCTGTTCCGCCGGATTCAGGTAATACGTGATGGACTGACCCGAGCGCGGCATCTGCAGCGTGGCTGTTTCCGGGTACACCGGGTCGGGATACTCGTGGCCGCACGCGCGGCACTTGAACACCTCTGGCGTGCGGTAGTCCCAGGCGATCAACTCATACCCCACCGCCTCCTGGCTTTGTTTCCCCACGCAATTCGGACACGTGAACCCATAGCCATGCACTGGGGACAATTCAGGGATCATCGAGTCTACCCAGCCCGCCGATTGCGTCACCACATACTCGGCAAGCGCGACCTGACTGTCAATCCACCCCTTCGCCCATTCGCTCGCCGCCGCATTCGCTTTCGCCCGTCCGAGGTCGTCCTCCGTGTATAGAACTGGGTGCCGCACTTCGCCGGTGTGGGACAGCAGCGCGTCCTTGCGCGCCTCCATCTCCGCGCGAAAAGATCGCTCCTGCTCCGATACCTCCGCGGTCTGTCCCGGCAGGAGCCCTTTGCCCCGGGTAACCTCCTGCACGTAGGCCTCTTTTGTAGGCACCGGTGAAGCTTCTGGCCATCCCCGCTTCGCGATTGCGAGCAGCAGCACCCCAAAGAGTAGTCGTTGAATCAAGCGGCCCCCTTTACCAAGGAATCCCTGTGATTTGCCCGGGCGGCTGTCCCGATTCGGGACAACAAGTCCCATTCTGGGAATCGCATGGCGAAAAAGCAAGAACATCTGGAAGACATGTACGCTAAATTAGTAGGTTTCTCGGCAGACTAGATTGGCATGGATATTGCCCGGTTGGAACGTGTCTATCTGGACGGGAGTTGTGACCTATGCGTGTTTCGGGCATTGACGTATCGCATCACCAGAAGCTGATCAATTGGAATGCCGTGGCCGCGGACAACGTCCGCTTCTGTTTCATTAAGGCCACGGAAGGGACCACGGGCCAGGACAGCCGGTTTGCCGGGAATTGGGCTGGCGCCCGCGCCGCGGGCCTCAAGCGAGGCGCCTATCACTTCCTCAGCCCCAAAAGCGCCGTCCAGACACAGGTGGACAATTTCCTGCAGACCGCCGGCCCCCTGCAGCCGGATGATCTCGTGCCCGCACTCGATATGGAGGGCCCCGCCGCCTGGCAGGACGTTCCCAACCCAGCCGATTGGGCCATCGAGTGGCTTAACCTGATGGAGTCGAAGCTCCATGTCGTCCCATTCTTCTACTCCAACCCAGACTTCATCAACTCCGTCCTGAAGAATGACGCGCGTTTCGCCCGCTACCCCCTCTGGCTGGCCCGCTACAGTCTTGCGCCCGGCCCCATTCCCCTCCCTTGGACCGCTTGGAGCATCTGGCAATACAGTCAAAGCGGCGCCATCGCGGGCATTGGTACTGCGGTTGATTTGGACTACGCCGACGGCTCGCTCCCGGCGATGAGCGGCCCGTGGACGCCGGTCAGCGCGAACACTGATGCCATTGCAGGAGAAGGCGCCCCGACCACGGTCGATTCAGCGGCTGCCTCCCCCGCCGAAGCGCCCAGCCTGGACACTTCGACTTGGCAGAGCATCCCGGTTGAGATCAATGGCGTGACCGTTGATTTCGCCCCATCGGTCGTCAACGAAGTGGTCTCGGAACTGGTGGACGCCCTGCGCTTTGTGCTCCGGCCAAATCTCGTCGAAGACTACGTCCTCCGGCGGATCTACGTGTCGTCGGTGAAGGACGGCAAGCATAGCGCCACGAGCCTGCACTACCGGCGCCGCGCCGTTGATATCTCCCGCCTCAACGACAAGCGCCTGTCCGTCTATTACCCCAGCGATGACGAGGTGAAGACACTGACCAACGCCCTGCAAACGGTATTCGAGCAGTTTGCCTGGCGTTATGAAAATTATGGCCCCCATTTCAAGCTCAAGAACGGCATCCCCTATGACCCCGGCGGTCATGCCGATCACGTGCATTTTTCCGTGCAGTGATTGATGACCCCATAGGACCTGCAGGTCTTATAGGGCATGAAGAAACCGCGCAGCAGCCCTTACTCCCCGCCGAGGCTCCAGTCGATAAATGACTTCAGCTCGCGGGCGCGCGTGGGGTGGCGCATTTTGCGGAGGGCCTTGGCCTCAATCTGGCGCACGCGTTCGCGCGTGACGTTGAAGACGCTGCCCACTTCCTCGAGCGTGCGCGGATAGCCGTCTCCCAGGCCGAAGCGCAGGCGCAGCACCTTCTCCTCGCGCTCGGTCAGAGTGCCCAGCACTTCGTCGAGCTTCGACTGGAAGACGCTGAACGCGGTCGCGTTGGCGGGGTTCTCCGCGCTCTTGTCCTCGATGAAATCGCCGAAGCTCGAGTCGCCCTCGTCGCCCACCGGTGTTTCGAGGCTGATGGCCTCCTGCGCGATCTTGAGGATCGAGCGGACCTTGTCCGCCGACATCTCCATCTCTTCCGCGATCTCTTCCGGGCTGGGCTCGCGGCCATATTCCTGGACCAGGCGCCGGCTCGTGCGCACCAGCTTGTTGATCGATTCGATCATGTGTACCGGAATGCGGATGGTGCGCGCCTGATCGGCAATCGACCGCGTGATGGCCTGCCGGATCCACCACGTCGCATAGGTGCTGAACTTGTAGCCGCGCTGGTACTCGAACTTGTCCACCGCCTTCATCAGGCCGATGTTCCCTTCCTGGATCAGGTCGAGGAAGGACATGCCGCGGTTCGTGTACTTCTTGCCGATGCTCACCACAAGGCGCAAGTTCGCCTCGACCAGTTCCATCTTGGCCGCGTAGATCTTCTCTTCCTTCGCCTTGATCACATCGATCAACTGGCTGATCTGGTCCGCGTTCAGGCAGGCGTCGGTTTCGATCTGATCAATCTTGCGTTGGGCCATCAGGATGCGGCGCTCCGCATCGAACATGATGTCACGCTCGACACTCGGGACGTCCCCGGAAGTGCGCCGGAGATGCGCCGCCTGCTTCTGGATTTCCTCGAAGGGCGCGCCCACCTCCCGCTCCACGCGATCAATTTCGTCGCGTGCCGCGGAAATGCGCCGCTTCAGGCCCTTGATCTTCCGGCCGATCTTCATGATCTCTTTGGCTTTCAACCGGAAATTCTGGACAATCGCGACCTGCTTCTGGCGCAATTCGTCGATCTTCTTCTCAATATTGTCGCGGCTCTTCCCGGTCAGCCCGGCCCGGTGCGTCCGCTTTTCCTGCGCCTCGATCTGCACGTCCAGTTCCGCCACCGTCTCCAGCATCTCCGGAAGTTCTTTCACAAACCGGTGTTGCTCGCGCAGTTCCTCGATGTCCGTGATTTGCGCAAAACTCAAGCGGCCCGCCAGGATGCGCGCGGCAATCAGTTGCACTTCCTTCAACGTATACGGCGTGCTCAGTAGCACGTCGGTCAGTTCCTGCTCGGCGGCCTCAATCCGCTTGGCAATCGCCACCTCCTGGTCTTTGGTCAGCAGGGGCACCCGGCCCATTTCGCGCAGGTACATGCGCACCGGATCATCCGCGCGCTCCAACTTCGTGTGCGCCGCTTCCCGCCGCAGTTCGGCCCGCTTCACTTTGGCCGCTTTCTTCTCGGCTTCCTGCTTCTCAAAATCAATCTTGAATTCATCGACGATCTCGACGTCCGTGTCGCTCAGCGCGAACATGACTTCATCAATCTCTTCTGTCGTCGCATCTTCGGGGAGGATTTCATCAAGCTGATCGTAAGTGAGCTTGCCTTTTTCCTTCGCCTTCTCGATGACTTCTTGCACTTTATTAGTTTTCGTACTTACCGCCATGGTCGTCCTCGATTCTGTCCAAGACCCAACCTGATTACTACTGACTCTCTCAAACTACTATGCGGCTGCCCGCCAGTTTCGGCGGCGGCTTCAAAATGTGCCGACGCTTTCAATTTCCCGTTGAAGTTTGACCTTTTGCGCCGCGAGCTGAATCATCAGCCCCGTATCGCGCACCCGCTCCGCTTCCTTCAATTCCTGCATGACACGGGTGGCCTGGCTGTCCAGGCTTTCCTTGAGCAGCCGTTTCAGGCGCTTCTCCACCATCGCCTCCGCGAGTTCCGGATTCGGCGCGTCGAGCGCGCTCGCTGCCGTGTAGAGACGTTGAGCGCCCTCCATTCTTAAATCCTGGACTATGCCCATCTCGGGCCCCTCCAGTACGCGCCCCACCACCTCCACAAACGCCGAAGGCGCCAACTCGACCGCGCTGAGCCGCTCCCGGGCCACACCGGCCAGGCGCTTATCATTCAGGAGGGCGGCCACAAACAGCGCATCATCCTGAATGACACTGGGCGCCGTGGTGTTCTCCGGCGTTGCGGGAGCATTGACCGCCGTCACCGCGGCGACCGCCGCCGCCTGCTTCTGGTGCGCCTTGCGCTTGAACTGGTCGAATTCGCGCTGGCAGGCATGCTCTCGCAGGCCCATCTCCCGCGCGGTCTGACGCAAATACTCATCGACGCGCAAGGTGTCGTCCATGCCCGCCAGTAATTCAAATATCTCCTGGGCGACTTCGGTCCGGCCTTCAATCGTCCGCAACCGCTCGCCGCTCATCCTTACATAAAACGTCACAAAGTCCGGCGCTTCTTCCATCATCGCGCGAAAGGCCTCGGCCCCACGCGTCCGGATAAAGTCGTCCGGGTCTTCGCCGTTGGGCAGGGCCATCGCGCGGACGCTCAGCCCCGCCCCCGCCAAGATACCAATCCCTTTGAGCGCCGCTTTGATCCCTGCCGCGTCCCCGTCATAGACCACCACCACCTCGGGCACATAGCGCCGTATCAGACTCGCCTGCTCCGGTGTCAGCGCCGTACCGCAGCTCGCCACCACGTTCTCGATGCCAGCGTCGAAACAGCGGAGCAAGTCGATGTAACCCTCCACCAGAATGGCCCGTTTCTCGCGCCGGAACGCCTCGCGGGCCTCATTCAGGCCGTAGAGCACACGGCTCTTCTTGTACACCGCCGTTTCCGGCGAGTTGATATACTTCGCCGGGTTGTCGCCGCCCAAATCGCGCCCGCCGAAGGCCACCAGGTTCCCGGCCACGTCCCGAATTGGGAAAATCAGCCGGTTCCGGAAAAAATCATACTGACCGCCGCGTTCGCCCCGCTTAAACAGCCCGCTCGCGTCCAGCAGGACGTTCGAATACTGCTTCGCCTTGGCCGCGTCCAGCAGGTTCGACCACCCATCCGGTAGATAACCCAGCGAGAACCGGCGCACCGTCGCTTCATTCAACTGTCGCTTCTTCAAGTATTCTCGGGCCGGGACGCCCTGCTGCGGGTGTTCCAGCACAGCTTGACAATAACCCGCCACGAAAGTGTTAAATTCCAGCAATTGACTCCGCAGGAAGTCCGGCGCGCCCGGCTGCTCCGTGGCCGCCGGCAGCCGTATTCCGCCGCGATCCGCCAGCTTCCGCAAGGCCTCGCCAAACTGCAGGCCGTCATGCTCCGCCAGAAACGACAGCGCATCGCCCCCCTTCCCGCAGCCGAAACAGTGAAAGGTCTGGCGATGCCGATCTACAACGAATGAGGGCGTTTTTTCATGATGAAACGGGCACAAGCCCTTCAAGCGTGCAGAACCCGCCGCCTTCAACTCCACCGAAACACCAACAATATCCGCAATATCGTTGGCTGCCAGCACTTCGTTCACAATTTCACGAGAGTACTTCTGCACGCGGCGCTCCAGCCATTGCCATCGCCCTAGCCGTCGCCGGGGCCTCCTGCCCGGCTCCCAGCGCTAGCCGTAACCGGGGACATCCTGCCCCGCTCCCCGAAGGGGGAATACCTTGACAATCTCTCCCAAAAGACGGGCTTCTACCTAACAAAAATAATAAAATGCGGTGTTCTCAAAGCCTCCACCGCTGAATAGATACAAAGCACCCCTCGAACCTGTCAAGGCGCTTCAAACTATACCATTCAAAATGAAACGCTGTCAACTTCTTTTTCGCTGAGGAATAGACAATCGCCGGAGCACGGAAATTTTTGTCTGTGGCCGCAACGCAACGGACAAGGATGTCCCCGCTCCCATGCCCATGCCCTGGAGGGGGAGTAATCTTTAGCCGCGCGTCGGGATCTCGACTGCGCAGCCCGTCTTGTGGGCCTCGTAGGCGTACTGCATCAGCTCGGTGAGTTGCGTGCCTTCTTCGAGGCCGAAGGGCATGGGTGAGTCGTTCAATACATGCTCAACCCACATCCGGATGGGACTCGGGGACGCCTTGGGCAGTTCTGGCGTTAGCCACTCTTTCTTGCCAAGCTTATTCGACCGGATCCGCACCGTCTCGTCCGGCCCGCCCACGACGAGGCTGCCCTCGGTACCGGACAGTTCGAGGCTATAGGGGCTGTTGGTGGACATGAAACTCGTCTCAGACACGCCGAGCACGCCACCTTCGAATTCGATGACGGAAACAGCGTTGTCCTCGACCTTGTGACCGGTCATATAGGTGAACGACGACGAGATCTTCTTCGGCTGTCCGCCCAGCCAGCGCAGCAGGTACATCGGGTGCGCGCCGAGGTCCATCATCGCGCCGCCGCCTGTCTGTTCGGGGTCCCAGAAGTGGGGAGGGAGCCAGCCCGCGCTGCCGGCGTTGTGGGCAATGCGTGCGCGCAGGAACGTCACCTGCCCCAACAGCCCTTCCTGCACGGCCTGCCCCGCGTAGAGCGATTCCGGCCGCGTCCGGTACGGGAAAGAAATGCCAAACTTTACCCCGGCCTTCTTCACGGCCTCGCTGATTTGGTTGCATTCGGCCACGGTCAGCGCCATCACCTTTTCCGTGAACACGTGCTTGCCCGCGTTCGCCGCCGCCGTCATCAACTCCGCGTGCCGGTTCGTGGGCGCATTGCACACCACCGCCTGCACGTCGTCCCGCGCGAGCAGCGCCGCCACGTCGGCCACAAAGTCCACCTCCATGTCCCCCGCCCAGCCGCGGCCGCGGTCCTGGTCCTCGTCCCACACCGCCGTGAGCTTCACCTCCGGCATGCTCGCCAACGCCTCCGCATAGCCCCTGGCATGGGCATGCCACCCGCTCAACATCGCCACTTGTAACATCTTGTCTTCTCCCGCTGCCCGCGACTGCGTTCCCAACATGCCCGCGGCCACACTGCCTGCCGCTAATAAGCCCCCGCGCTCCAAAAACGCCCGGCGGTCCATGTCAGATTCCTGATGTCTGGTGGTGCTCATGACGACCTCCCCTCGCGTTGGTTCCGGTCGGTTATCCTAGCAGATGGGGCGCCAGAAGGACATTGCCTCAATAGGCTTGGTCGCGGGGACGAAGGGAATGGAGGATGACCTCCTTGCCTTCAATGTCATATCGTAGGCGGAATACACCCAGCCGGAGGCGCCATTGCCCTTCTCCGGCCTTCACCGACGTAAGTTTCTTTACGTCAAACTCGCCCGCCCGGTTGTAGGGATCCGCGGCCAGGATACGGGAGACTTTCTTTAGCACCTCCCGTAATTCAGGATGCCGCTTGCACAGCTTCTTCGCATCGCGGTCAAAAAGGTGCGATGTAAGGACTTTGAATTGCGCAGGCATTTGGCCGTCTGGTCAGCGTGTCTTTTTCACCCTCTTTTTCGAGGGAGACTCCAGTTGGTCAAGAAGATGATCGATTGGCTTGGCCATGCCCTGCCGATAGGATTTATAGCTTTGCCGAATCTGCTTGGAGAGCTTCGGGTCCCGTAGCTCCAAGTAGTCCTCCAATTCATCAATCCCGATAATACCAGCCACTGGAATGCCATCTCTTTCGAGAATGAAACACTCCTTCTCCATCTGTACCCGGCGTGTCACCTGTCCAAGATTGACGCGCGCTTTTGTAATGGGAATGCGGTAAACAACCGGGCCTGCCATTGGTTTTTCCTTTTGCGACATTGAGCAATCCTAATCAACCTTGAGTAAGCATAGCATAAACACTGACAGACTTTCCGTTTCCTCACGCTCTTTCGCTAAGCCTTGGTGGTGCGGCATAAGCGACGGAGGAAAAGGCAAAAGTGATATAAGAAATGTGTAGGGCCACAAGAACGTTCACCCGCTCGGCAACTACGGGTGAACCTGCGACAATCCCATGGGGGCCGATTTTACGCCCTGCGCCTTTATTCCGTCATTCAGAACGCAGCCGGATTCGCAATGAGCGCGCGAGGAATAGGCCCAACGCCGCGAGCAGGAGTGCGTCCCCCCAGGGCGCATGCGAATCGCCGGAACCCGCGCCACAAATCGGCTTGAAGAAGGGTGGGAGATCGTCTTTGCGCGGGTCGCCCTCCCCTTCCCCTTCCCCTTCGCCTTCCCCTTCACCTTCTCCCTCTCCCTCCCCTTCGCCTTCTCCGCCGCCACTGAATTCGTCGGCGCCAATATCGAATCTCCCTTGCCGTGGCTCGCCTTCAAAATCGTGCGTGGGACTGCTCTCGTTCTCCCCGGCATTGATGCAGGGAGAATTGCTGCTCAGGTGCCCATCGCCATTGTCAGGATCTACCAGCAGCGGGTCGTCTTCAGATATCTGGCCGGGCGTATAGGAGGTGCCCAGGGTGAGGTTCACTTCGTCAATGTGCGAGAAGTCGCTCCGCGTCGTGAGTCCGGCACCGCTTAAAGACAGATCAGCCCCACTGTTGCCCCAGAAGATGCTGCTCGTAATCAGTACATCGGCGGCCGCTTCGTCCAGCGTGAACGCGTCAAATCCGTCGCCGTCAGAAGCTTTGCTGGTGTTGGGCGTCTGGGCGCTCACCGTCACCGAGGCATATCGATGCCGGGACACGGCGTTATCGGTCGTCTGCGATTTGATCGCTGTTCCAGTATTGCCAACGAGCATGGTGTTGGCCACCGTATGATCGCCCTCGCTGTCGTCCCAGTTATTCAAGGTGAGCACGGCGCTCTGGCCGAACGTCGCGACGAACTCGCAATCGACGATGGAGGTTTTAACCGACGCGGTGCCTCGGCCAATCACGACCACGGTGCCGAAGCCCCCGTTGCCATTCTGCAGGACAAGCCCGTCGAGGATGACGCGTGGCGCACCGTCCTCGAAGGAAAAATGAAAAATCCCGTCACTGCCGGTACCAGATATCACAGTCGGACTCGCGCTGAGATTGCGCGCCGTGAAGACGCTGTTCCAGCCCCCCTGGATCATGACGGACAGCGCTTCGAAGATCAGAAAATTGACGGTGTGGTTCCCCGAAACGCGGATGCACGTGCCGTCGGCCACATTATTGAGGGCTTCCTGCAACGTGGCGAAGTCGGCCACGACATCGACGCCCACAAGGAGCGTTTGCGGGGACGCGGCGATGTCCGGGGCCGATCCCAACTGGTATTCAAAGAGATTGACGACTTGATCGCCGTCGGGATCCAGCCAGGCATCCGTCGGGTCTAGCGGGCTGAAGTCGTTCGCCAGTTCCCACACATCGTCCATTCCATCATTATCCACGTCCGTAGGCAGTAGCTTGGCGCCGGTCGGGGCCGGTACGTTCACTCCAGGATCTTTCTGCTCCGCGAGCGCCGCCTCATGGGCCAGCGCCCGTTCCATGTCCTCGAGATCACTCCCCGCCGCCGCCCCCGCTACGCTAAGCCCCAACCCCAGGATCAACTGAAAACACCCGCACACAGTACGGCGAAATCCATGTGGCGCTGCGAAAGCAAACATGACGCGGCTCCTCTGTTGTGGGAGAAAACAACGAAGGGACATCACTACGCCGAAACTTGACTCGCACCCGGGGAGTTTCCCCCCGGAGCGTCAACCAGGACTTTGGGAACCTGAGACTTCAGTCTGCGCCGGTGCGCCTATTTTGTCAATAGCCGCAACGACTTATACCCAGGCAAGATTCTGAATGAAGCGTAGTACACTTATCGTTACATAATTCACAGCATGGGCGCTCGCGGATTTGCCGCCCGGAAACCGGCCCAAGAAAAAGTTGCAATTACCCTTTTTTACCATGCATAATAGTGCCGCTTTTTCTGAAACCCGTAGTGGCGCTTAAGGCAATGTGCGTCCTTCGGGTAATGGCGTGGTGGGCCTTTCAGGAGCACCGGAGAGGGAGCAGTGTCCCTTTGCGGTTCCATTAGTTGGTTTAACGAACGGTAGGTAGGTTTGCCGCATGTTTAGCCCATGCAACTAAGGCTGGGCAAGACCAAACGGTAGACCGACTCACCTTGGTGCGCCACCACCGCTCCAGGTTTACCTGGATGCGCCCCGGTAGACCAGATGGAATGAGGAAACGCAGTCCGTGGCACAGGTCTTCTCTCGCACGTCCAACGTCCTGGCGAAAGCAAGCATCGTCTTCGGCGTCCTTGGCGTCGCGGCCATTTCGGCCATTGGGTATGCCCTCTACACCTCACCCGCCGTCAACCAGGTGAAGATTGCGCGGATGCAGCCCATTCCCTTCAGCCATCAGCGGCATGTTGGCGGCAACGGCATAGACTGCCGGTACTGCCACAGTTCGGTGGAAAGCAGCAATTTTGCCGGGATTCCCCCCACCGAAACCTGCATGACCTGCCATTCCCAGGTGCTCATCGATGCGCCCATGCTCCAGCCTGTCCACCAGAGTTGGAAGACCAACAAACCCATGGAATGGGCGCGCATCTATGATCTGCCTGATTTTGTCTACTTTGACCACAGCATCCACGTGGCCAAAGGGGTCGGCTGCACGACGTGCCACGGCGCCATTGACGAGCAGCCCCTCACTTTTAAGGCCAATACGCTCTTCATGGGTTGGTGCCTCCAGTGCCACAAAGCCCCGGAGAAATTTGTCCGGCCTAAGGACAAAGTTTTCGACGTCGCGTGGCAGGCCCCCGCGGACCAGATCGAACAGGGCAGGAAACTCGTGGAAGAGTACGGCATCAAGGTGGACGAACTGACCAATTGCTCGATTTGCCATCGCTAGTAACAGGGACCAAGATGAACTCCCCAGTCTATTGCGAAGAGAAGAACAGCAACGGAGACGCGGCCGCTTCGCCCGAGGAAGTGCGCGAACATCTCCGCACCAACGGCGGTCCCGCCTACTGGCGAGGACTGGACGACCTGCTGCATCACGATGACATCGATGAACTGGTTCATCGCGAATTTCCGCAGCACGCCAACGAGATCCTCGATCCCGTCTCCCGCCGCAACTTCATCAAGCTCATGGGCGCTTCCATGATGCTCGCCGGGCTCGCCAACTGCGCGCGCCAGCCCGAAGAAAAGATAGTCCCCTTCGTCAAAGCGCCCGAAGAGGCCATTCCCGGCAAAGCGCAGTACTTTGCGACCGCCATGCCCTTCCTGGGTTACGGCCAGGGCGTGCTCGCGACTAGCTTTGAAGGCCGCCCCACCAAGCTGGAAGGGCTGCCCCTGCATCCGTCCTCCCTCGGCGCCACGAACGCCATGGCCCAGGCCGCGGTGTTAAACCTGTACGATCCCGACCGTCTCGATACGGTCCTGCGCGGCAGCGACATCAGCACTTGGAACCGCTTCGTGGCCGCCCTCATGGACGGGCTCATCGAACTCGACGCGCGCGGCACTGGCCTCTATATGCTGACCCAGACCGTCACCTCGCCGGCCTTCGGCTGGCAGATGCGGCGCCTGCGCCAACGCTACCCTGCCCTTCAGTGGCATCAGTGGGACCCGGCCAGTGCCAATAACCGGCGCACGGGCGCCCAACTTGCCTTCGGCAAGATGGTCGACACCGTCTACGATTTCCGGAATGCCACCGTTATTCTCTCGCTCGACGCCAACTTTATGACAGAAGGCCCCGGCCAGGTCCGCTACATGCATGATTTTGCCGAAGGCCGTGATGCCGACGCGACCCAAATGCAGATGAACCGCCTGTATGTGGTGGAATCCTCGCCCACGCTCACCGGCGCCAATGCGGACCACAAAATCAACGTCCGCTATCCCGAGATCGAAGCGATCGCCCGTGAAGTGGCAGCGCGCCTGGGCGTGGCCGGGGTCCAGTCGCTGGGTGTCGAGGCTGTTCCGGCGCCCTGGCTCGATGCGCTGGTGGCCGATTTGCAGGCCGGTGGTCAGCGTGCCCTCGTTATCGCAGGCGACCAACAGCCAGCCGTCGTGCATGCCTTGGCCCACGGGATCAATGAAGCGCTTGGCAGTTCCGGCGAGAACGGGGTCGTGCGCCACATTGTCTCGTCCGAGGTCGAACCTGTGGACCAGGTGCAGTCGCTGCGCCAGTTGGTGCAGGTCATGAACGAGGGCAAGGTCCGCGTGCTCGTGATGCTTGAGGGTAATCCGGTCTACGATTCACCCGCGGACATTGACTTCGCCGCGGCCCTCGAGAAAGTGCCGCTGCGCGCCTACCTCAGTCCGTATTCCAATGAGACCTCTCTCCTTTGCCACTGGACCGTTCCGCAGGCGCATTTCCTGGAAAGCTGGGGGGATGTCCGTGCCCACGACGGCACCGTTTCGCTGATTCAACCCTTGATTCTGCCGCTGTACCAGGGCCGGTCGACCTATGATCTGATGGCGGTCCTGTTGGGCGAAGAGGACCCCGACACCCACCTCATCATTCAGCAAGCCTGGCGAGAATCCCGGGGTGAAGAGAATTTTGACACCTTCTGGAACGTGGCCCTGGGCCGCGGCCTCATCGAGAACACCGCCGGCGCGACGGCCGCCGCGGCGTTCCAGGGCCAAATCCCTCCGGCACAGGCCGTGCCGGCCCGCAACAATCTCGACCTCCTGTTTCGTCTGGACACCAACGTGCTCGACGGCCGGTTTGCGAACAATGGCTGGCTCCAGGAACTGCCGCGGCCGCTCACCCAGCTCACGTGGGACAATGCGGTGCTGATCCATCCGGGCACCGCGCACCGGCTCGAATTGCACCACGAAGACGTGGTCGAGATCGAATACAACGGACGCACCGTCACCGCGCCGGTCTTGATTCAGTTTGGTCACCCCACGGATGCCATTACGGTGCACGTCGGCTATGGCCAGCGCTACGCCGGGCGTGTCGCCAAGGGAGTTGGGTTCAACGCCTACAGCCTCCAAACTTCCGATTCCCCCTGGTTCGGCCCCGGCGCAAGCCTGAAGAAGACAGGCAAAACCTATCAGCTCGCCGACACCATCGAGCACTATAAGATCGAGCAATCCATCAAGCGTCAAGGGGAAAAGGCCCAGGATCGCCACCTTTTCCGCGAGGGCACGCTCGAAGACTACCGCGCGAACCCGAGCTTCGCCCAAGCGATGGGCCATCCCGCGCCGAGCTTCGAGAACACGCTCTATAAGCCGGCTGATCTGCCCTACATGAAGGCCGATGTACACGCTTGGGCCATGACCATCGACCTTAACCGCTGCACCGGCTGCAATGCGTGCGTCCTCGCCTGCGTTGCCGAGAACAACATCGCCGTGGTCGGCAAAGACCAGGTGCGCCGAGGGCGTGAGATGCACTGGATTCGCATTGACCGCTACTACAAGGGTGATTTTGAGGGCGATCCACAAGTATCCATGCAACCCGTCCCCTGCATGCAGTGCGAAAACGCCCCCTGTGAACCGGTCTGCCCGGTGGCGGCGACCAGCCACAGCAACGAAGGCCTGAACGACATGGTCTACAACCGTTGCATTGGCACCCGCTACTGCCTGAACAACTGTCCCTACAAGGTCCGGCGCTTCAACTTCTACAAATACTCCGACCACACGACGCCCGTGCTGAAACTGATGCGCAACCCTAATGTGACCGTGCGCAGCCGCGGCGTTATGGAGAAGTGCACCTACTGCGTCCAGCGCATCAACCTCGCCCGCATCGACGCCAAGCGCGAAGGCCGCCCGATCGCCGACGGGGAAGTGGTCACCGCCTGTCAAGCCGCCTGTCCGGCCCGGGCCATCGCCTTTGGTGACATGAATGACCTGAATTCTCGCGTCTGGGCCCTCAAGAAGAGCCCGCGCAATTATGGATTGATCGAAGACATCGGAACGCGCCCGCGGACGACTTACCTCGCGAAACTGCGAAATCCCTCGCCCGCGCTGGCCGCGCCCGAGACCGCTCATGCCAACCACGCGGAGCATTAAGCATCCATGAGTGCAAACGTAGTCACAGTCCCCCCGGTCCTCCAGGAAGTGGCGCCCATTGTCGCGTCCGGCCATTCCTACGAGTCGATCTCGCGCGCTATCAGCGACGTCGTCCTCGAAAAGCCGATGCCCCGCCAGTGGTACGCCTGCTTCGGCGCGGGCGTGCTCATGCTGAGCATCCTTCTCGGAAGCACCGCGTACCTGTTCTGGATCGGCTTGGGCATCTGGGGCATCAAGGTGCCGGTCGGTTGGGGTATTGCCATCGTCAATCTCGTCTGGTGGATCGGTATCGGCCACGCCGGCACCCTCATCTCGGCCATTCTCCTGATCTTCAATCAAGATTGGCGCACGGCCATCAACCGCTTCGCGGAAGCCATGACCCTCTTCGCGGTGATGTGCGCCGGCATCTTCCCGATCTTGCACTTGGGCCGGCCCTGGGCGGTTTTCTTCATTCTGCCGTATCCCAATACCATGGCGCTCTGGCCGCAATTCCGCAGCCCGTTGCTCTGGGACGTCTTCGCTATCTCGACCTATTTCACGGTCTCGCTTTTGTTCTGGTACACGGGCCTGCTCCCGGACCTGGCCACCTTCCGCGACCGCGCGCCTAAAGGCTTCGCCCGCAAGATTTACGGCCTCTTCGCGCTGGGCTGGCGCGGCTCGGCCAAGCACTGGTTCCGCTATGAGCAAGCCTACATCCTGCTCGGCGGCATGTCCGCCCCGCTGGTCGTCTCGGTGCATACCGTGGTGTCCTTCGACTTCGCCGTCAGCGTCATTCCCGGCTGGCACACGACCATCTTCCCGCCCTACTTCGTGGCCGGCGCCATTTATTCCGGGTTCGCCATGGTGCTCACCATCATGATCCCCGCGCGCCAGTGGTTCTACATGAAAGACTTTATCACCGAACGCCATCTCGACAATATGGCCAAGGTCATGCTCGCCACCGGCCTCGTCGTCGTCTATGGGTATTTCACCGAAGCGTTCTTTGCCTGGTACAGCGGCAATGAATACGAGCGCTTCATGATGTGGAACCGCATGACCGGGCCCTACTGGTGGGCCTACACCTGCCTGCTCCTGTGCAACCTGGTCACGCCGCAATTCCTCTGGATCAAGTGGTTCCGCATCACGCCCGTGCCCCTCTTCGTCATCAGCATCATCGTGAATATCGGCATGTGGCTCGAGCGTTTTGTCATTGTCATCACGAGTCTCGCGCACGATTACCTGCCGGCCTCGTGGGACTTGTACGTCCCGACCATTTGGGACTGGGCCGCCTTCGTGGGCTCACTGGGACTGTTCTTGACGATGATGTGCCTGTTTATCCGGTACCTTCCCATGATTTCGATCTTTGAACTTCGCTTGCAGAACCACCAGGTGGCGCAAGGCGAAATTATCTGACGGCAGGGTGAGTGCACATGGCTGAACACAACCAACACGACGAGGCCCCGAAGGTCTACGGACTCATCGCCGAGTTCGACGAGGTCGAGCAATTGCTTCATGCGGCGCGGGCGGCCTACCGGGCCGGGTATCGCGAACTCGATGCGTTCTCGCCCTTCCCCATCCATGGCCTGGCGGAGTCCATCGGTTTCCGCAAGACGTGGGTCTCTTTCTGGACGCTCGTCGGCGGCTTGACCGGGACCGCCACGGCCTTCCTGTTGCAATACATCTCAATGGTGCTGCATTACCCCTACATGGCCAGCGGCAAGCCGCTCAATAGCTGGCCCTCCTGGGTGCCCGTCATCTTCGAGTTGACCATTCTCTTCGGCGCCTTCTCGGCCCTTGGCAGCATGCTTTTCCTCAACGGTCTGCCGCAGCCCTATCACCCCGTGTTCAACGCCAAACGCTTCGAACGCGCTTCGAGCGACGGCTTCTTCCTGTGTATCGAAACCACGGACGCCCAATACGATTCCACCAAGACCCGCGAATTTCTGCAAGGGCTGCATCCGGTGGAAGTCTCGGAAGTAATGGATTAAACCTACGATGATTCAGGCGATGTTTCGCATAGCGCAAAGGAACGCCCGGCCGGGGGCGCGCATAGTGCTCACGCTCGTGGCCGTTGCATCACTGTTCGGGTGCCACCAGGACATGTGGAACCAGCCCAGGGTCGCCGCCTTGCAGCGCGCGGAATTCTATCCGGACACCATGGGCTCGCGCGGCCCGGTCCCCGGCACGGTGCGCTACGAGGGCATTCGCCGGCGCTGGACTGCCCCCGTATTCGATGGGCTGACTGGCGAGCGCAATGTTCCCCTGCTGACGGACACGACCTTTTGGACAGGTAAGACCCCCGAGGGCTTTCTCCCGGACAACTACTTCACGCTCACTCGCGCCCTGCTCGAACGCGGCCGCGACCGTTTCGAAGTCAGTTGCATGCCCTGTCACGGGCTGGTCGGCGACGGCCGCGGCGTGGTCGCCCAACGCGGCTTCCCCAATCCGGCGTCGTATCACACGGACCGCCTGCGCGAGGTCGAGGACGGCTACATCTTTGACGTCGTCACCAACGGTTTCGGCCGCATGTACAGCTATGCCTCGCGCGTTGCGCCCGAAGATCGCTGGGCGATCGCGGCCTACATCCGCGCGCTGCAAACCAGCCAGAACCTCGACGTCACCGACCGCAACAGCACCCTCGCGCAACTGGTCGTCGGCGGGTTGAAAGAACAGGAACAGGCCAAGGCGCAAGCCGCGCCGGCAACGCATGGGGAAGCGGCCCACGAAGAAACCGCACACGGAGAAGCGGAAGTCAATCATGCTCAGTGAAAATTTGATACACAAGATTGATCGCCTTCGCGCCAGGGCGTTACTTGCCGGAGGAGCAGGGGTTGCCGCGACGCTCGCCGGCGGCGCGCTCTGGGCCCTTACCGACGACGATGCCGGAATCGAAAAAGTGTTCCAGCCGTTCCTGGTCGCCTACATCATCACCGTGGGCTTGAGTGTGGGCTGCCTGGCCGGCGTCATGCTTCACCACCTCTGCGGCGGCGCCTGGAGCTTCATGATCCAGCGCATCCTCGAGGCCGCCTCCCGCACCTTGCCCTATGTCTTGGGGCTGGGCGTCCTCGTCGTGCTCGGCGGCGCCTGGTTCGGCAACCTCTACCCCTGGACCAGCGAAGAGTTCCGCCAGACCCACCATATCGTCGAAAAGAAAGAAGCCTTCCTCAACCTCGGCACCTTCACCATCGCCTTCTTTATTTACTACGCGATCTGGATGTCGCTGATGTTCCTGTACAACGGCTGGTCCAAGCGGGTGGATGAAACCGGCGACCCCGCGACCATCGCGCGCATGAGGCAGCTCGCGGCCCCCGGTCTCATGGTTTATGTGCTCAGCCTCACCTTCGCCGCGGTCCATTGGGTCATGTCCCTGGAACCAGAATGGTTTTCAACCATCTTTGGCGCGTGGCTGATTGCCGGCTACAACATCACGATCGTTGCGTTCGCCACCATTGTTCTCAGCTACCTCGCCGGCGAGGCCCCCATCAGCGGCAAGATCACCACCCGGCATTTCCATCACCTCGGCACGTTCATGTGCGGTTTTGTCATTTTCTGGTCCTATGTTTCCTTCTGTCAGTTCCTGCTCATCTGGAACGCGAACATCCCGGAAGAAATCGCCTGGTATCTCAACCGCCAAGGCAGTCTCACGTTTCTGACCATCATCCTGATGATCTTCAACTGGTTCGTCCCCATGATGCTCTTGCTCATGCGGAACAATAAGACGAATCCCGTGAAACTCCGCCGGATCGCCTTCTATCTGCTGGCCGTCCGCCTGATTGACGTTTACTGGAACATCGTCCCCTCATTCCCCGGGAACCATCGCCAACTCAATTGGTTCACCGTGGTCCTCGTGGTGGCCGCCGCCGTCGGGGTCATCGGTCTTTGGGTCTGGCTCTTCCTCGGTGAACTCAAGAAACGTCCGCTGTTGGCCGTGCAAGACCCCCGCCATCATTTGTTTTTCCTCAAAGACGAGGCCCATAGCCATGCATAGCGAACATCAGCATGATCCGCAACTCAGCCTGGAAAAAGGCTATGAAGTCAGCGACCTCAGCCTGCGCGTCGTGTTGCTGACCGGCGCGGTGCTTGCTTTGTCCATTGTCGCCAGTGTCATCGCCGGGGTGCTTATCGTGCGCGGGCTTGATCGCCGCAGTCCTATGAACACCACCCCCAGCTCGGCGCTCACCGCCGAATTGCGCCTGCCGCCCGCCGGCGCGCTGCTGCAGACGGACCCGGTGGGGGAGAAGAAGAAGATCCTTGCTGAAGCAACCGCACGGCTCAACAGTTATGGCATGGTGGATGAAAACCCGACCGCCATGCGGGCCCATGTTCCCGTGAACGTGGCCATGGATCTGATTGCCGAAGCGAAAGTGCCCTATCGGCAGAAACCCGTGAGTGCCCTGCTGGCCCCGGCCCCCGCGCCACAGCCGGCCCCCGCCGTTTCTCCATCACCCAGCACGGGAGGCGCCTCTCAATGATGAAGCGATCCGTGAAACACATCATCGCCCTCACGGCGGCGGGCCTCCTGCTCAGCGTGGGGATTGCCGCCGGCATCGCAGACGCCCAGCCGGTGGACCAGGGCGTCAAGTCCGATGCTGGGGTGGACCCCTTCAGCCTGCGCGGTCCCGATCCCCGCGACCAATATAGGGAAATCATCATCGACCAGAAACTCAACCAGCAGGTCCCGCTCAACCTCGAATTTCGCGACGAACAGGGGAAATCGGTGCGGTTGCGGGAGTATTTCAATGGAAAACCCGTCGTGCTCTCCCTCGTCTATTATGAGTGCCCCATGCTGTGCAACCTGGTGCTGAACGGCATGGTGGCGGGGTTTGACGCGGCGGACAACTCCCTGGCCATCGACAACGACTACGAAGTGCTGACTGTCAGCATCGATCCGCAGGAGACGCCCGAACTCGCCCGCGCCAAGAAGGAAACGTACCTCGCGCAGTACCACAAGCCCAATGGCGCCGAAGGCTGGCACTTTCTCACCGGCGACCAGGACAACATCGAGGATCTCGCGCAGGCGGTCGGTTTCCGCTACTACTACGACCCGGCCGCCGACCAGTTCGCCCACGCCAGCGGCATTATGATCCTGACGCCGGACGGCAAAGTATCAAGTTACTATCTCGGCATCGAGTATCTCCCGCGCAAGCTCGAATTGGCCCTCGTTGACGCGGGAAAAGGCGCCATCGGCACGCTCGCCGATCAACTAGTCCTGCTCTGCTACCAGTATGATCCCAGCAAAGGCGCCTACGGTCTGGTCATTATGAACGTGCTCCGGCTCGGGGCCGCGGGAATTGTAGTGTTCGTCCTTGGTTTTTGGCTGGTGCATTTTTTGCAAACCAAACGCCGGCGCCCGCGGCGGCCGGAACAATATCCCGGTCATGCCTGAGGTGTTTGGGTGCAAGAAGGCGACGCCATGATTCATTGTGAGGCTGTGAAACGAAGCAATGTTTAACTTTCCCATGTTGCCGGTACAGGCATCCACCTTCGCGGAACGGGTGGACCTCCTCTTCTGGGCCCTGGTGCTTTTCCTGTTTGTTTATGCGACCGGGGTAACGCTCGTCTTCCTCTACTTTGGCCTGAAGTACCGGCAGAACCCCAAGGTCAACCGGCGCTCCGTCCATTCCGAGAACACCGCCCTCGAATTGACCTGGACCATCATTCCCGTGGTCGTCGCGCTGGGCATCTTCGCCTGGGGCGCCGTCCTCTACTACGATTACGCCACCGTCCCCGAAAACGCCATCGAGATTAGCGTCATCGGCAAACGCTGGATGTGGAAGATGCAGCACGGCAACGGCATCCGCGAGGTCAATACGCTGCACGTCCCCGCGAACCAGCCCGTGAAGCTGATCATGCAGTCGCAAGACGTCATCCACAGCTTCTATGTTCCGGCCTTCCGCGTGAAACAGGACGTGCTCCCCGCCCGCTACACCACGTTGTGGTTCGAAGCCACGCTCCCCGGCGAGTATCCCCTTTTCTGCGCGGAATACTGCGGCACCGAGCACTCGACGATGGGCGGCACCGTGGTCGTGATGGAGCCGCAAGACTACCAGGAATGGCTGGCGGGCGGGCCCACCTTGACCCCGGCCAATGCCGGCGAATCGCTCTTCCAGACCCTTGGCTGCGCCACGTGCCACGCGGCCGGTGAAAAGAACCGCGGGCCCGACCTCCACGGCGTCTATAACCGCGAAGTGCACTTACGCGGCGGCGAAACGCTCGTGGCCGATGAAGAGTACATTCGCGAATCCATCATGACCCCGACGGCGAGGATCGTCGACGGGTATGCGCCCCTGATGCCGAGCTACCAGAACCAGCTCCAGCAAGATCAGGTGGCAAGCCTTCTCGCGTACATCAAGTCGCTCAGCAAGATTGGACAATAAGTTATGGCTGGCATGGAAAACGTACTCACCAGACAGGCGCCCGCTGTCCCCGAACCGCGCACGGCCGATGTCCCCCCGCGGGATTATATCGCCCCGCGCATCCATTACATCAACCACGAGACGAGTGTCGGTTCCTGGCTGCTGACGCTCGATCATAAACGCATCGGCATCCTCTATCTCGTCTCCATCAGCGTCTTCTTCCTGCTCGGCGGCATTTTCGCGGGCATCTTCCGTCTCGAACTGCTGACGCCCGAAGGCGACCTCCTGCATGCCGACACCTACAACAAGTTTTTCACGCTGCACGGCGTGATTATGATCTTC
>JACPGD010000446.1 GCA_016182645.1 Candidatus Hydrogenedentota bacterium
AACTGCTGCCGGTAGCGTTCGATCTCTGTTGGCTGCTCCTCGGGTGCTTCCCAATAGGAGGCAGCATCGGGCAGCCACCGGCGCTTCAGGGGATCGTCCCCAAACCATTTTACCATCAGTCGTGTAGGGGTGATTATAGTGTAGAAGGCCGCACCCAGGAAAACACGGGTCATGAGCCAATTGAGCACGTTTGCCAATTGAATCCACAGGACAAAGACAGGCTGCAGCGCCCTGGGAAACGCCAGCCCCAGAGCCAGAAACGCCACGGCGACACTCCACCAGAGCACAGGCAGGTGCTCGAAGCCGTGCAATGCCCAGCGAACCCCGCCGAGGACCGCGAAGGCGCTGGCCATCACCAAGCCAAACTTACGCTGTTCTTTTCTGTCGGAAGTGTTAATATCAAGCATGGTTCGTAACGAATTCTAGCGAAGCGCAAGCTCGGGGCGCAAAGTCATACAGAGGAACATGGACATGAAGAGGTATATGATCGCGTTGACGTTCGGAATAGTGTCTGTGTCGGGTGCATTGTCTGGCCAGGCGCCTTCACCCGCACCTGCCGAAGCCGCGGCGGTCCCGGTGGTGCCCGGGCAGACGTTGCGGGACGAGCACGCCGTCATCGAAGAGGTTCTGGGGCTGGCAACGCAGGAAGCGAAGCACCTGCGCAAGACGAAGCAACTCGAGCGCGGGCGCGTGGCGATGATGGCCGCATTCTTCAAAGGCTTTGCCGATCAGTGCCATCACGCGAAAGAGGAGCACTATCTCTTTCCCGCGCTGGAGGCCGCTGGAGATGAGGCCACCCACAAGCTCATCATGCAGTTGATGGTCCAACACGAAGAAGGGCGGGCGCACATCCGCGCGATTATTGCCGCCGTCAAGGCGTGGGGGGTGAACGAAGAGATCGCCGCCAAAGACGCCGCCCTGCACCTGGACGGGTATGTAAAACTACTGCGCAATCACATCAAGAAAGAAAACAAGGAGCTGTTGCCGCGCGTGGCCCGCTTACCCGATGAAGCACAGCAGGCATTGGCCGCGGCCTTTGACAAGGTCGAGCGCGAAGAAATGGGCGGGGGAACGCACGCACAATTCGAGCAGATGGTCGAAGAACTCAAAGCCAGTCCCCCGAAGAAATAGACCGGTCCATCCTGTCCATTTCGTCCATCACGTCCATTGCTTTCATTAATCCAGTTCAAACTCCACCTGCCAATCGAATTCGTCCTTCCAGGGTTTCTGCTGGGTCTTGTCCAGCAGAAAACTGCCCAGGGCCAGGTAGTCCATGTGCGTGCGCATGAAGCAGGTGAACGCCTCCCGCGGTGTGCACACAATGGGTTCCCCGCGCACGTTGAACGAGGTGTTGATCAACACTGGGCAACCCGTCTTTTCATAGAAGGTGCTCAATAACTGGTGGTACAGGGGGTTCATGTCGCGGTGCACGGTCTGGAGGCGAGCGGAATTGTCCACATGGGTGATGGCCGGTAGGTCCGAGCGCATGACCTTTAACTTCTCGAATCCTTGGCGCTGCTTGTCTTCGTCGGTCAGGTTGCGCAGCCGGTCCGCGCGCACGTCCGCGACGAGCAGCATGTAGGGGCTGTCATGGCCGCGCAGATCGAAACATTCGCCGGCATGTTCGGCGAGCACCGACGGCGCGAAGGGCCGGAAGGACTCGCGGAATTTAATTTTGAGATTGAGTACGGATTGCATTTCGCGTGACCGCGGATCACCCAGGATGCTGCGGGCGCCGAGCGCGCGCGGACCAAACTCCATGCGGCCCTGGAACCAGCCCACGACCTTTTCCGCGGCGATCAGATCACTGACACGCTGGCATAGGCCGTCTGGAGAGAGTTTCTCATAGGGGATCTGCTCGCGGTCAAGATACGCCTGAATTTCCGCGTCGTTGAAGGCCGGCCCGAGGCAGCTTCCCTTTTGGCGCAGCGGGTCCGGCGTGCGCGGGTGGTTCAGCACCTGGTGCCACGCGAAGAGCGCGCAGCCCAGGGCATTGCCACCGTCCCCGGCGCAGGGCTGAATCCAGATGTCATCGAACGGCCCTTCGCGCAAAATTCGCCCATTGGCGACGCAATTGAGCGCCACGCCGCCGGCCAGTACCAGGTACTTCTGGTGCGTTTGCTGGTGGACGAAGCGCGCGAGCTTGAGCATGACTTCCTCCGTCACCTCTTGCACGGACCGCGCGAGATCCATCTCCCGCTGCGTAATCTTCGTCTCTGGTCTCCGCGGCGGACCGCCAAACAAGCGCGCGAAATTGTTGTTGGTCATGCGCAGCCCGGCGCAATAATCGAAGTAATGCATGTTCATCCGGAACGAACCATCGTCTCGGATGTCGATCAACTCCTGCTTGATCAGGTCCACGTATCTTGGCTCGCCGTAGGGCGCCAACCCCATTAACTTGTACTCGCCGCTGTTGACCTTGAACCCAGTGAAATAGGTGAACGCCGAGTACAACAGCCCCACCGAATGCGGAAAATTGATTTCGTTCTTGATTTCGACGCGGTTTTCCCGGCCCACACCCCAGGTCGTCGTGGCCCACTCCCCCACGCCGTCGATAGTGATGAACGCCGCTTCCTGAAAGGGGCTGGGGAAGAAGGCCGCCGCGGCATGCGAGAGGTGGTGCGTGCAGAAGAGAATCTCGCCCCCATAGCCCAAGAGCTTGCGGATCGTGTTTCGCATGAACAGTTTTTCTTTGAGCCAGGAGGGCATTTGCTCAAAGAAGGACAGCAACCCCTTTGGCGCGGTGGCCAGGTAGGTCATCAAGAGCCGTTCAAACTTGAGGAACGGCTTGTCATAGAAGACCACATAATCCACGTCATCGATGGCGATGCCCGCCTCGTTCAGACAGTATTCGGCCGCTTCCTTGGGAAAGCGCGGATCGTGCTTCTTGCGCGAGAAACGCTCCTGCTGCGCCGCGGCAATGATTTCGCCATCGCGCAGGATGGCCGCGGCACTATCGTGATAAAACGCGGATATGCCAAGAATGTACATGAGGCCTCACTTATTCTGGACACAGGATCGTAGCGGGGCCGCGGAGCGTGATCAAGCAGGGACAGCAGGGACCAAAAAGGAGGCAAGGGCGGCAAGGCACGCGAGGGACCACAGAGACCGGCTCAGAACAGGTGATAGTCTTCCCAGCGAGGTCCGAGAATGGCGATGCCCTCTGCCGGGAAATGGAGCAGGGCCTCCTCGCACGTGATGGCCTCATTGGAGCGCAAGAGGATGTTTGTGGCGCGGCCCTCGCGCAGACGCAAGGTGACCGGGCCATCCGCCAGGCTGAGGGCAATGGTGAGTCGGTCGCGCTCCATAATCATCCAGCGATCATCTTCCTCATAAATAATCTCTGCTTCATCCATGTTGCCATTGCTGAGCACGAGGTATTTCTTGCGCAATTGGATCAGGCCGCGGTGCCACTCGAGCAAGGACCGGTGCGGCTCTTGGTCCTGTTCGGCCCAGTTCAGTGTGCTTCGCTCGAACGTAGCCGGGTCCTGGGGGTCCGGGACTTCGCCCATGGCCGCGAACTCGGGAAATTCGGCGCGGCGGCCGTCGGTGACCGCGCGCGCCAGTTCAGGATCCTCGAACGAAGTGAAGAACTGGAAGTAGGTGGACGCCCCCCACTCTTCGCCGCTGAAAATCAGCGGCAGGAACGGCGCGGTAAAGACGAGAGCGGCCCCAATCTTGAGCCGTTCCGTGCTCATCAAGTGGCTGCTGCGCTCCCCAACGCACCGGTTGCCCGCATGGTCGTGGTTCTGCAGGAACCCCACCAACCGGCTGCCCGGCACATTGAAGAGCGGCCGCCCATGGCGCCGGCCCCGGAAACTGCTGTACTCGCCGGTATGGACAAAGCCCTGGGTGAGCGCCTTGCTCAGCGTGCGGAAGGAGCCAAAATCCGTGAAGTAACTGATTTGTTCTCCGGTGAGCAGCGAATGCAGGGAATGCTGGAAATCGTCATTCCACTGGGCCTCTATACCGTAGCCGCCCGCTTCGGCCGGGCGCACGATACGCGGATCATTCTGATCGCTCTCCGCCACCAGGACGAGGGGGCGCTGCAAGTGCGCCTCCAGCATGTGTACTTCGTCTTTCAGTTGTTCCAGAAAATGGTAGGAGGAGGTGTCACCATAGGAACCGACGGCGTCCAGCCGCAGCCCATCCATGTGGTAGTCTCGAAACCACATCAGCGCATTGTCGAGGAAGAAGCGGCGCACTTCATCGCTGTGCCGACCCGCGAAATTGATGGCTTCGCCCCACGGAGTTTGGACATCGCTCACAAAATAGGGACCAAAGCGGCCCAGAGTATTTCCCGAGGGACCCAGGTGGTTGTAGACCACGTCGAGCACTACGGCGAGGTCATGCCGGTGGGCCGCGTCCACAAAGCGTTTCAGGCCATCCGGCCCGCCATAGCTGTGGTGGGGCGCATAGAGGTCGACACCGTCATATCCCCAGTTACGGTCGCCCGGAAACTCGCACACAGGCATCAACTCGATGTGCGTGATGCCCAAATCTTTCAGGTACGGCAATCGCCCGGCGGCGCCGTCAAATGTCCTCTGCGGGCTGAACGTGCCAATGTGCAATTCATAGAATATCGCCGAAGCGAGCGGCTTGGCACGGAAAGACCCATCTTGCCACGGATACAGACTATGGTCCACAAAGCGGGACCGCCCAAAGACGCCTGCCGGCTGCCACGGAGAGCGTGGATCGGGCAAGAGCTCGCCCTCATCGAGGGAAAAGGCATAATCATCGCCATGCTGGGCTTCGGCGGCGAGATAATGGTAACCGCGGCCCACCGGGTGCATCGCGTGGCGTTCCCCCCTCAATTCAAGTTCCACCCGCGATGCGAATGGCGCCCAAACTCTGAAGAGGGCCATGCCGTGTCTCCTCATGCGCTCATCAATACCACCACCGAGCGCGATGCCAGTTCCATCCGCTCACCCGGCTTGGATACCGGTTCCTCCCCGGCTTCAGAGAGCGCGACGGAAGTGTCAATCAGTTTTTTCCAGGCTTTTACCGCGATCTCGGCCGGCAAAACAAAAGCAACCTTCTCCGGGCTGGCGTTAAAGAGCAGCAGGAAATGCTCGTCGCTTACCGGTGCGCCGTTTTCATCCAGCCCCGCGATCTGTTCCCCATTCAGGAACACCATCAGGGACTGCGCGTAGCCCGTTTGCCAATCCTGCTGCTGCATCTCCTGGCCATCCGGCCGCAGCCAGCCAATGTCGCCAAAACCGCCCGCACGATCCGGCGCGCCGTGCAACCATTTCCACCGCCGGAAGTTGGGGTGTTCGCGTCGCAGGTGAATCAAGCGGCTGACGAACTCCCGCAGTCCTGTGTCCGCATGTTCCCAATCGAACCACGTCACCTCATTGTCCTGGCAGTAGCCATTGTTGTTGCCGCGCTGCGTGCGCCCGATTTCATCGCCGCCGAGCAACATGGGCACTCCCTGCGAGACGAAGAGGGTCGTCAGAAAATTTCGCCGCTGGCGTTGGCGCAAGGAAAGTACATCCGTAACGGTCGTGGGGCCTTCCGCCCCGCAATTCCAGGAACGATTATGCTTTTCACCGTCGCCGTTGTTGTCCCCATTGGCTTCGTTGTGCTTCTCGTTGTAGGAAACCAGGTCGTGGAGGGTGAACCCATCGTGGGCCGTGATGAAGTTGATGCTGGCGTGCGGGCGGCGGCCCGTGCCCTCATACAAGTCCGAACTGCCCGTCAACCGGTTGGCGAATTCTCCCAACGTCTGCCATTCACCACGCCAGAAATCGCGCACCGTGTCGCGATACTTTCCGTTCCACTCGGACCACAAAGATGGGAATTTGCCGACCTGATAGCCGCCATTCCCCACGTCCCACGGCTCGGCAATCAGTTTAACCTGGCTGATCACCGGATCTTGGTGGATGAGGTCGAAGAACGCGGACAAGCGGTCCATCTCGTGGAGGCCGCGCGCCAAGGCCGCGGCCAAGTCAAAGCGAAAACCGTCTACGTGCATCTCGACCACCCAATACCGCAGCGAATCCATCACCAGTTGCAGCGCGTTCGGGTGCAGGAGGTTGAGTGTATTGCCGGTTCCCGTGTAGTCCATGTAGTACCGTTTGTCATCGTTCACGAGCCGGTAATACGCCGTGTTGTCGATGCCCCGGAACGATAGGGTCGGCCCCAAGTGGTTTCCCTCGGCCGTGTGATTGTAGACCACGTCCAGCAGCACCTCGATGTCCGCCGCGTGCAGCGCGTGCACCATCGTTTTGAATTCCTGCACCTGCTGCCCGCGCCCGCCACTCGAGGAATAGGCATTGTGCGGCGCAAAGAATCCAATCGTATTGTAGCCCCAGTAATTACGCAGCCCCTTCTCGAGGAGGTGGGAATCATGAAAGAACTGGTGCACCGGCAACAACTCCAACGTCGTCACCCCCAGCTTCTTGAAGTACTCGACCGAGGCAGGATGCCCCACAGCCGCGTAAGTCCCCCGCAATTCCTCCGGGATTTCGGGGTTCTTGATGCTGAAACCTTTGACATGCACTTCGTAGACCACCGTCTCGTGCAGCGTCACGCGCGGGTGGCGGTCGTCCCCCCAATTGTAATAGGGATTGGTCACCACCGAATTCGGCGTGAAGGGACCACTGTCCTTGTTGTTCGGCGGGCCATCGGGCTCCCCAAACGAATACCCGAAAAGCGCCTGGTCCCATTCCACCTGCCCCTCGATCGCCTTCGCATAGGGATCAAGCAGGAACTTGCTGGGATTGCACCGCTCCCCCGCGCTGGGGTTCCAGGGGCCCTGCACGCGATAACCATAGCGCTGCCCCGGCTCCACGCCGGGCAGGTACACATGCCAGCAGTAGGCGTCCTGTTCCAGCATCGGTACCCGCCGTTCACGCCCCTGATCATCGATGAGGCACAATTCCACTGCCTCGGCCATTTCCGAAAAGAGAGAAAAATTTGTCCCGCGCCCATCGTAGGTGGCGCCCAACGGAAACGGTTTCCCCAAAAGCACACGCATAAGTGGATTACTTTCTACTTCCCTCGGTCATTTCCTCCATAGTGCACAAATCTGAGAAAGATGTACAAGCGGGAAATCCCCCAAGAATAACTTACTCGTTGCGAGTTATGAGTTTTGAATTGCGAGGGGTGCGTGGCGCACGTTCCCACTTTCGCGGTGCTCCAAAATGCAGCATCGCCTCGGAAACCCTCTTGCTGCTTTTTGAAACAGACCGCCTGTTCCTTTCCCCCACCAACACGGTCACTGTCCGTAAATCTCGTCCATTCTGTTTATTTCATCCATGATGTCCCCTTCTCCCGCCATTGGCATGATTCTGGTGTCTCCCTGCCAGGAAAAAACCATGGAGCAGTCATGAGACTCGACAAACTGACCATCAAGGCCCAGGAGGCCTTGTCCGAAGCCATGGGGTTGGCCTCGGAGAAGGGTCATCCCGAAATTACGCCCCTCCACGTACTCTGGGCGCTTGTCCGCCAAGAGCAAGGTGCGGTAGCGTCCATTCTCCAGCGGCTCGGGATCCACGCGGACCAGGTGGCCGGCGAGGCCGAGCGCGAGCTGGAGCTCCTGCCAAAGGTCTCTGGCGGCGGCGCGTCACCCGGGCTTGGGGCAGAGTTGCAGCAGGTGCTCGATAGGGGCTGGAAGATCGCCCAAACGCTGCGCGACGAATATCTCAGCACCGAGCACATCCTGCTCGGCATCGTGGAACACCGTTCCGGTGCGGCCTTTGAACTGCTCCGACTGCACGGCGTGACAAAAGAAGCCATTCTGGCCGCGTTGCAAGAAGTGCGCGGCACGCAACGCGTGACGGACCCGAATGCCGAAGCCACCTATGATGCACTCCAGAAATACAGCCGCGACCTGACCCAACTCGCCCGCGCGGGCAAGCTGGACCCCGTGATTGGCCGTGACGAGGAGATTCGGCGCGTGATCCAGGTGCTCTCACGCCGCACGAAGAACAACCCGGTACTCATCGGCGAGCCGGGCGTGGGTAAGACCGCGATTGTCGAAGGGCTGGCCCAGCGGATTGTGGCAGGAGACGTGCCGGAAGGCCTCAAGAACAAGCGCGTGTCCACGCTGGACCTGGCGGCCTTAGTGGCCGGTGCAAAATACCGCGGCGAATTCGAGGAGCGCCTCAAGGCTGTACTTGCGGCTATCGAGCAGTCTGAGGGCCAGATTATTCTTTTCATCGACGAAATTCACACGCTGGTGGGCGCGGGCGCCGCCGAAGGCGCGATGGACGCCTCGAACATGCTAAAACCTGCCCTGGCTCGCGGCGAGTTACACTGCATCGGTGCAACCACGTTGGACGAATACAAGAAACGCATCGAGAAGGACGCGGCACTGGAGCGGCGCTTCCAGCCTGTCTATGTGGGCGAACCAAACGTGGAAGACACCATTGCCATCCTGCGCGGGCTGAAGGAGCGCTACGAAGTGCACCACGGCGTGCGCATTCAGGATTCCGCCATCGTCGCCGCGGCCGTCTTGAGCAACCGCTTTATCTCCGACCGGTTCCTGCCGGACAAGGCCATTGACCTCATCGACGAGGCCGCTTCGCGGTTGCGCATCGAAATCGACAGCATGCCTTACGAGATCGACGTGCTTGACCGTCACCTGCGGCGCCTCGAGATCGAGTTGCTCGCGGTGAAAAAGGAACGGGATAAGGCCAGCAAGGAACGGCGCGAGGCCATCGAGCGCGAAATCGCCGACGTCAAGGAATCACTTAACGCGAAGAAAGCCCAGTGGCAGGCG
>JACPGD010000441.1 GCA_016182645.1 Candidatus Hydrogenedentota bacterium
AGCTGACTGAAAGGCATCCAGTCATCCACGCCCCCCGTGCTGCGCAGGCTATGGAAGGTCACGGAGGCGCCGGCCTCGCACGCAAAAGCTGTGTCCAACGCGAGTACCTGTTCCAGGATGGGCGTGTCCACGGCGCCCTTGTTGGTAAAATAGATCGTCCAATCGACCCCGGGACTGTCCGTACACACGATGGCCACCGCGCGCACCTCGAGTCCTGTGGCCGGATCGGTGAAGATCAGAGATCGTCGATATTGTTCCGTGAGGGTCTCGACTTCGACCCGGCACTCCCACGACGGCAGCAGCTCGAGCGACGGGCGCCCACCGTAGACAAACGAAAACGGGCACGTGACTGTCGGTTCCGCACTCTCCGAGAAGGCGTGCTCGGCCCATGCAACATTCAACGGAACATCGTCCTCCACCGCCCCCAAAATCGCAATGGCCATCAGCACAGTAATTGAAATCATAGTTGTCCCCTCTCACGTCGAGCGCAGTCCCAATTGCGCACGCTTTGGCGTCAGATCATACGCTTGGCCACTGGATTGCGCCACAGCATTGGCGAGGAGAGTGGAGACCGCTGCCGGCCGGACGTCAGAAAGGCTGGCAACAACCAAACGAGCGAGCGAATGAGGAGAAGCAACTTTCGTCTTAAATGGTTACTGTCCCAGTTTAACCCCGCGTAGACAGCCGTGGCTAGCGCCATAACGAGGCCGGCATGCATGCCTTTGCACATCCTCTTCAGACCCCAATCTTGATTCCACATTTTTGTCAACTCGTGCTGCTTTCTAACGATCCCAGGGTGGATGCCGTTGGCTCGTTTAGATGAACATCCTGTTCACGGCGTTCCTGTTCTATCAAGTCCACGGCCTCATGATAGAGCAGCGCGCCATGCTGGCCCACCAGCGAGAGTTGGCCTTGTCCTGCCGGCAAGAATTCAAACAGGTACTGCCCTAAGGCATCACTTCGCACAAAGAAAAGTTCGGTTGCCCCATCCGAATTCAATATCTGCAATTGAACGGAGACTTCTGCAATAGGCTCGTCGTTCGATCCCGAGATGGCGCCGGACAAACTGGCAGTGGCGGGTGGAAAATCAATATTCGCGACGGTCTTCTGATTGAGCAGGACTTGGACGGATATCGTCCGTCGACGCTGATTAGCATCCAGGCGATCCCCCATCTGCGCCGTCACGTCATAGATACCGGCCTGGAGATTATCGAAGCGAAATCCTCCACCCTCATCCGTATTGACAGAATCGACGGATCTCCCTTCCTGTAGCTCGCGCAGCACCGGAATACCGGCTACGGGCTGTCCCGCAAGTGTTACGGTTCCTTCCACATAGCCGCCACTCGCGAGCACAATTTCGACCAACTGACCCAGTTTCGGATTGGCTTGGCTCTCCCCGTCGGCGTAGTCGTCGTGCATCGCAACGATGGTACACACATGACCCTCAAGGTTCGGCAGTGTAAAGTGACCTGCCTCATCGCTCCTCGTTATCCAGGCGTCCCTATTTACGCTTGCGGTCGTCCCGTCGTCGGCGAGGATGCGCGCTCCCAAAACCGCCTCCCCCTCCGTGTTTCGCACCAAACCTTCCAGCGAATACCCAGGCATCAGCTCGATGAGCACACCGGCTGTGGTTTCTCCAGGGATCACGGAAGGGACATAGGCATGGGCCATCACCGAGGCCCCTGATTGAACGAAGACGGTGGCATCTCCCGCGTCCACGGACTCCAGCCGGAAACGCCCTTGGGGGTCGTTCACGGCCTGGAAACGCAGCCAGCCGCCGGCCCGATCCGCCGGCCCAGGCTGATGCGCAATCTGAAAGGAAACCACCGGCGCGCGGGTTATCGCGTCGACGACCTTGCCCTCGATGGCGCCAGGCGCGCCCATGACGAAATCGACCTCCGTAGAGCCTGCGGCTACCCCTGACCTGGTCTGGCTCCCCACACCCAGGCCTCCGGTTCTAAGATCATAGTCCCCGGCTGGCAGTCCGTTAATCACATATTGGCCATCGGGTCCTGAAAGGGCGGAGCCGCCGAGTCCCTGCTCCATTAAGGCGACTATCTTGACGTGCTCCAATGCTCTGCCCGTTGTATCGGTTACACGGCCCGTGATACTGAGCGCGAGATCATCGACTACCAGCCGGAGATTGGATCGTTCTTTCCCTGCTGCCAGAGTTGTTTCCAGAATAGTGCTGGTCTGCATCTCGATGTCTGTAAACCGCTTGTGAGAACTCGCCATCAGACCGTATGTTCCCGCACTGAGTTGTCCCATGCGAAACGTTCCGTTGTCATCGGTTGGACACTGCGCCACCGGATGCAGGCCTTCGTTGTCATTCACGGTTAGAAATACGAAAGCCGCGCCGGCCGGCTCGCCCCTGCCTGTGACGACCTTACCGGCCACGGCCGATTCTTGAATCAGGACAACCTCGATATTGCGAAGAGCTTCTCCGGCGAGGTGGAAGGGTCCAGCATTTGTCGTGGCAAAGCCTTCCCGCGACACCCCTAGCGTCACTTGCCGGCAAGGCGTCCCTAGTGCCAACTGGAAGCTCCCCTCAGCATCAGATTCCGCAAGGCCAACTCTGTTTTCAGCATCATTGGAGGCCACAATGGCTGCACCTATCACCGGCGTACCTGTCTCATCCAGCACGATTCCGGTAACAAGCGCACCTGCCCTGAGAATAAAGTCGAAACCGGTGGTCTCTTTTCCGGGTACAACCATTACCTGTTTGATCGACCGTTCTCGCAACGGAGAGGGAACGCTCGAATCGGGGGGAGGAAAAGCCAAATCTGGCGGCACGATGATCTTTATCGAATGCTTGCCAGCGCACAGACCCCCGATACGATATTCCCCAGCGTCATTGGTCACTTGCTCCGCGCTGGGTCTTCGGGCGCCAGATTTGAAGGCCCTCACTTTGATGTCGGCAATCCCATTCTTTGCGAGATCATCATAAACCCTGCCCGAGACTACGCCCCCTTCACACACCTCCAAGAGCAGACCGCTCGTTTGAGCACCTTGACTGACCTCAAAGGAAAAGGCGGGGTCCGCGGCAATCCACGTTTCGTGTTTCACACGTGCCCTGTACACCCCTTCGGCGAGTTGGGCAAACAGAAAGTGGCCGCCTTCCTCGGAGACAGCAAATTCCTCAGCCGCGCCCTCGCCCACAATGACCTTCACGCTGGCCACTGCCTGGCCGGTCCCTTGAATGATGACGCTTCCCGAGGCGCTGCCGCCAAGCGTCAGGACGATTTCCACGTCATCGGTGCCGGGGAGATGAAATGCACTCGTCACCGTGGGAAAGGCTTGCATCCGGGCCAGGAGTTGGAACTCCATATGCGGGTAATTGGGCAGCACCGGGATGCCATTTATTCGAAAGCGCCCCTCGTTATCGGTCAAGGCGGCGAGCAACTGAGGCGTGTCGAGGGGATGTACCTCCCCTTCGTTCTTTTCGCGCCAGGAACAGACTTGCACGAGCGCACCCTGTACAAGTGCGCCTTCACCATTCCGCACCCAGCCACTCATGGGCCAGGCTTCTCTAAGCCACAGCATGGCCGTGCCAACGGGCTTCCTGGTCAGGAGTTCCACATCGGCATACGCAGCAACGCCTTCCCCGATGAGACAAACCAGATAGCGCCCCAACGCCAGGTTGTCAAAGCTAACCGCTCCGCTGTCCGGTGTTTCCTTTGTGGCCAAAGGTTCTTGCTCCGGCAGAACATAGCCAGCCTCCGGCCACGGGAATAACCTCACCTCCAGGCCTGACAGCTCCCAAGACCCCTCCTCAGCCACGCTGATACAATGAATCCGGCCTATGCCAGAGATTTTTTCCCGCGGGCCCGGCAGATCTTCGGTCAAAGCCGGGCTCTGGGGCGGTTCTCGCAGTGTGTGATTTTGAGCACGTTCTTTGGTTTCAGAATTCGTGTTTAATGCAAGCGATCCTGCCTCATGACTCCTTTCTCGAAGCATAAGTAGCCAAACAAGTGCGGCGAGCGCGACGGCAATCAGGACAACAGAAACGATTTTTATCATAAGCGGCCCTCTCCGCATACTATCCCCCCGGCAGGTTAGAAGATCCCGCTTCCACCGGGTTACTTATTGGCGAGTTCCACTCAAAACAGAGAAATAATGATCACTCCCTGAGATAGCTTGGCATTACCACAACCGAGGAGCGGACAGAGACGTGAATTGTCAGAAATTATATTCCGCGTCTTCGAGTCTGGGTGCGGCGGCGTCTTTGGGGGTGATGAGCGTGGGTTCCATGGGCCAGGCGATGCCAACGGTGGGGCAGGCGTAGTGGAGGGATCGCTCAAATTCGGGGGCGTGGTGGGCGGTGCATTTGTAGTGCACAAGCGAGTCGTCCTGGAGGGCAAGGAAGCCGTGGGCGAACCCCGCGGGCACCCACATGCTCAGGGCGTTTTCCTCGCTTAGCTCACGGGCGACCCACTTGCCGAAGGTCGCGGAGTCTCGGCGCAGGTCCACGGCCACGTCGAAAATGCCGCCGCGCACACAACGCACGAGCTTGCCCATGGCCTCCGGGTTTATTTGGTAGTGCATTCCGCGCAGGGTGCCCTTCGCGGAAAGGCTGATATTGTCCTGGACGAAGTTTTCGTGAAAGCCTTGTCCGGCCCACATCTTTTCGGAGTAAGCTTCGGAGAAATACCCCCGGCTGTCGCGGATCACCCCCGTTTTGACGATCAGAACTTCTTCGATTTCGGTGGTTTCGAAGGTGACGGGCATCGGCATGATTGGTATGTCCTTCATTGCATGGTGGAATGGGGAGGTATGCTAACGGAGAAGACGGAGAGGGTCAAATTCAGTAGTGGCGCGCTCGCCGAGCGCGCCACTGGCCTGGACGCATGTGCAGCTTTCCGCACGCATCCCGGTTGGCGCGCGGATCAGTCGCGCGCTCGGCGAGCGCGCGACTACCGGGCGCGCGACTACTGGGGAATGTGTGAAGGCGGGAGACGTTGTGATACTTTCGTACTGCTCAAAACGGGAGGGTCCGAGTGTGGGTGTGCGGGTAGGTTTCCTCGGCGTGGGATATATGGGGCAGTTGGCGCATCTGCACAGCTTTTCGCGGGTGCCGGGGTGCGAGGTCGCGGCGATTGCGGAGCTGCGCCCGGCCTTGGCGAAGGCAGTCGCGGAGAAGTACCGGGTGGCGCGGGTCTACCGGGACCACGAGGAATTGCTCGCGGATCAGTCGATTGACGCCGTGGTGTGCGCGCAGCCCTACCACCGGAATTATTATCTGGGAAAGGCGGTGCTAGACGCGGGGAAAGCGCTGTTGACCGAGAAGCCGATGGTTGCCCGGTCTGAGGACGCGCGGGAATTGGTGGAGATTGCCGAGCGGAAGGGCGTGGTTTACGGGGTAGGGTTTATGAAGCGGCATGATCCCGGCGTGCATCTGGCGCGGGAGGCCGTGGCGGGATTTATTGAGAGCGGGGAATTGGGCGCGTTGCGGATGGTGGATACGACGTGTTTTCTGGGCGACTGGCTGCAACATCCCGGGGCGCCCATCACCAGCGGGGAACCGGAGCCAGAGGATGAGTTCGTTGCGCGGTACCCTGAGTTTCTGTCCGAGGCGCTCTATGAAGCCTACGACCACTTTCTCAACATCTACTCCCACAATGTGAATCTGCTGCATTTCGTGCTGCCCGCGGCGCCGTTAGTTTGCGAGACCGCGGTGCGGGCCGGCGAATCCTACCTGGTGTCGCTCAGGCAGGGAGAGACGTTGATCAGTCTCCGGGGGACGCCCACGCGGAGCCACCAATGGGAGGAGTCTACCGTGCTCTTCTTTGAGAAGGGGCGGGTTGCGATATACTCGGCCACGCCATTGAACCGGCAGGCGGTGGCGCGCGTATTTGTGTATCGCGAGAAGGCGGGCCTGTTGAGCGAAACACAGCTTTTCCCACCGGTCGAGTGGGCATTCGAGCGGCAGGCGGCGGCGTTTATTGAGGCAGTGGGGCGCGGGGCGGCATTGACGACGGCGGGAAAGCATTGTGTGGCGGATGTGGAGTTGATGGAAGAGGTTTTCAGGCAGATTGGAGGCTGAGATGGAAGTACAAATGGGCCGACTCGACCGGACACAGTTCAGCACGGCGCACGAGGACACGATGTATGTGCAGCCATTGTTCGGCGATTTGGATCCGGCCGTGATCCGAGAGGACACCTTTGAATACCCGCCCTGCTGGGGAATTCTGGACCCTGGAATGACGATGGAAAAACACCGGCATCCGATACCCGAGTTTTACGTGTTCACCCAAGGCGCCGGCGAGATGACGCTGGGGGGGCGGAAGTTCGCCGTGGCGGCGGGGATGGCGGTGAATATTCCGCGTGATATGGAGCACGAAGTGACGAATGGGGACGGGGCCGTTGAACCGCTCGTGTGGGTTTCTATCGGGCTTCGAGAATAGCCAGCAAGGGTGACTTACTCAATCGATGCAACGATTAGCAAGGAGACTGGACCATTGGCAACACCGCCTGCATCTGTGATCACGATTGACTGCCATTACGAAGGGCCGGAGAAGGCTTCGGCGTACTTGATTATCGAAGACGGGCGCGCGGCGTTTGTGGATAACAACACCGTGCACGCGGTACCGCATCTGTTGCGGGCGGTCACAGAGCACGGGTTGACGCCGGAGCAGGTCGATTACGCCATTATCACGCACGTCCACCTCGACCACGCGGGCGGCTCGGCGGCATTGCTGAAGGCCTGCCCGAACGCAACGTTGCTGGCGCATCCCAAGGCGGCGCGGCACATGATTGATCCGGCACGGCTGATTGCCGGCTCGAAGGTCGTCTATGGCGAGGAAGCATTCCGGGAACTGTACGGCGAAATCGAACCCGTGCCCGCGGAACGCGTCCGGACAATGGAGGACGGCGAATGCCTCGACTGGGGGACCCGGACATTTCGCCTCTTCTACACCCTGGGGCACGCCTCGCACCATTTCTGCATTTATGACAGCGGCAGCAACGGCGTGTTTACGGGCGATTCGTTCGGTATTGGCCGGACCAGCCATGTCCGCCCGGGGGCGTCGTTTCTGGTGTGCAGCAGTACGCCGGTCGAGTTTGACGGCCCGGAGGCGCACAAGGCGGTGGACCAAATCGTAGCGACAGGGGCCGCGTGGGCCTATGTGGGGCACTATGGTTCCTTCGAGCGACTGCCCGAGTGCGCCCGGCAACTCCACCGCTCCATTGACCAGCATGAAGCCATTCTGAAAGCTGCCCTGGCCGAGAGCGGGGACGAGACAGCCCTCCAGACGTTCTGCGAACCGCGCGTCCGCGCCGCCCTGGAAGACCACCTGCGCTGGGTAGGGGTGGAAGACGCCGAGGACGACTTGGCCTGGATTGGCGGGGACGTTGCCTTGAATGCCCAGGGGCTGGTGGCGGCAGTCGTGCGAGCACGGCGAAAACGGGCGACTTAATGCTGGAGTTGCGGCGACTGATGCCCACCCATAGGGAGACGTTGTGGACTCAGTTTGACACGCTTGCTTCAGACTTTGGAAGCGCATCCGGTTAAATGAGCACCTTTGAACTCTCAGCATAGTTGTTCTGAACAGAAGTGTCATGGGGTGCGCAGATTCGTCTGGGGGTTTGGGGTGGGGGTTGAGCTAAGGTGCTCTGGGGGTTTCATTTAAGCGGCGTCTTGCATCAATGTTTACGTGCGCGCCGCGCTGGTATGGGCCTTGCTCTTACTAAAAGCACTTCATAGTCGCTCGGTCGTGGGCGCCGAAATCGAGGCGCCCGCGGCCTTGAGTCACCAAGAGGCTGGCGGGTGGGGCAAGGCTCTCGCAGGTAATTGAATGCCCCAGTACTGTCGCGACGCAGAGCGTGAGGATGGCCGGATGGATTATTTCTTCGTATTGATGCTCGTGGCACTTTCCATAGCGTTTGTGGCGGGCGGGCTTATCGCCTCGCGATTGCTGGCGCCGCACCGGCCGGGCCGGGTCAAAAACACGCCATATGAATGCGGCGAAGTCCCCATCGGGCAGGCATGGATCCAGTACAACGTCGGGTACTACCTGTTCGGTCTGCTGTTTCTAATTTTTGATGTCGAGGCGGCGTTTCTTTGTCCCTGGGCAGTCGTGTTCAAGCAGATCGGTCTGGCCGGATTCCTTGAGATGGCCATTTTCCTGGCCGTGCTGATTGTCGGCCTCATTTACGCCTGGCGCAAGGGAGCGCTGGAATGGGTTTGATCACGGAAAAGATGCCCGCGGTGCTGGAGCAGTTGCCGGGCGGCGCGATCCTTGTCACCTCCCTCGACTACATCTTCAATTCGGCGCGGGCAAACAGCCTGTGGCCGCTGATGTTTGGGACCAAGTGCTGCGCC
>JACPGD010000433.1 GCA_016182645.1 Candidatus Hydrogenedentota bacterium
GTCAATACGCGGCGATTAGCGGAGCGGGTCACGCGGCATCTTGGCGAGTTGCTCGGAGAAGACGTGGTCACCTCGCATCATGGCAGCCTTTCCGCCAACCTGCGTCTCGATGCGGAAGATCGCTTGAAGCGCGGTGCATTGAAGGCACTGGTTGCGACGGCGTCGCTGGAACTGGGGATCGACATCGGGTCGGTGGACCTGGTGTGTCAATTGGGCTCGACGCGGGCAATCTCGACGCTGCTGCAGCGCGTGGGGCGCGCCGAACACCAGCGTGGTGGGTTGCCGAAGGGACGGTTGTTTCCCCTGACGCGGGATGAACTGGTGGAATGCGCGGCGTTGTTGCGCGCCGTGCGGGCCGGGGAATTGGATCGACTGGCAATTCCCGAGAAACCGCTGGATGTGCTCGCCCAGCAGATCGTGGCGGCGGTGGCTTGCGAGGACTGCGAGGAGGGAGCGCTGTTCGCCTTGGCGCGCAGGGCGTGGCCTTACCGGAACCTGACGCGCGAAGAATTTGGTCAGGTCGTCCAAATGCTCGCGGAGGGATTCAGCACAACGCGCGGGCGGCGCGGGGCGTTGATTCATCATGACGCAATCAACCACCGCATTCGCGGGCGGCGCGGCGCGCGGCTGCTCGCGCTGACTTCCGGCGGCGTCATTCCGGACAGCGCGGACTACCGGGTGTTGCTTGAGCCGAGCGAAACGTTCCTCGGTACGGTCAACGAAGATTTCGCCGTGGAAAGCATGGCCGGCGACGTGTTTCAACTCGGCAACGCGTCCTGGCGGATCTTGCGCATCTTGAATGGAACGGTGCGCGTGGAAGACGCGAAGGGTCAGCCGCCTGGCATTCCGTTCTGGCTCGGCGAGGCGCCCGCGCGGACGGACGAGTTGTCGCGTGCGGTTTCAGAGCTGCGGCGCGAAATCGAGGGCACCTTGAAGGACCATGGCGACACCACGGCATGGCTGGCGAAAACATTGCCACTGAACGCGGCAGAGCAGATCGCGGGCTACTTCACGGAGGCATACAAGAGCCTGGGCGCGATCCCGTCGCAGCAGACGTTGGTCATGGAACGGTTCTTCGATGAATCGGGCGGGATGCAACTCGTGCTGCATGCGCCGTTCGGCAGCCGCATCAACCGGGCATGGGGGCTGGCATTGCGCAAGCGGTTCTGCCGTTCGTTCAACTTTGAATTGCAGGCCGCGGCGACGGAGGATGCCATTGTCATCTCACTCGGCACGCAGCATTCGTTTCCCTTGGAAGACGTGTTCCACTATCTGCATTCGAACACCGTGCGGGAAGTGTTGATTCAAGCACTGCTCGATGCACCGATGTTCACCATTCGCTGGCGTTGGAACACGACGCGCGCGCTGGCCGTACCGCGCCAGCGTGGTGGGAAAAGAACGCCCGCGCCGTTGCAGCGCATGGATGCGGAGAACCTTCTGGCCGCGGTGTTTCCGGACCAACTCGCCTGCCTGGAGCACATCGTGGGCGACCGGGAGATTCCCAATCACCCTCTCGTCCAGCAGACCGTCGCGGACTGCCTGACCGAGGCCATGGATATCGACGGCCTGGAAGCGGTGCTGCGCCGGATTGAACAGGGTGAAATCCGCTGCATCGCGCGAGACCTGCCGGAACCGTCGCCGCTGGCGCATGAAATTCTCAACGCAAAACCCTATGCGTTTCTCGACAATGCGCCGCTCGAAGAACGGCGCACGCAGGCGGTGTATACGCGGCGCGCTTCCGAGGCTTCGCGCCAGGATGATCTCGGCGTGCTCGATGGGAAGGACATCGAGCGGGTGAAAACGGAGGCGTGGCCGGAGGCCGTCAATGCGGATGAACTGCACGACGCGCTGTTGCTGCTTGGGATCATGACGCCGGAGGAGGCGCGGCGCACCGTCTCTGGTATTGACCCGGCAAACGGAGCGACAGTCGATCAGCTTTTGGATCAGCTTGCGCGAGATGGGCGTGCATTGCAGTTTTCCGTCCAAGAAACGGGCAAGACCTATTGGAGCGCCGCGGAGCGCCTGCCCATGTTGCGTGCAGTCTTCCCGGGAGCGCTCGGGCAAGATACGGCGGAGTGGCGGCCGGACGACTCTGACGGACGTGCCGCGGCCATTCGTGAATTGACGCGCGGACGGCTGGAAGCCTCGGGCCCGCTGACGATGCGTGCGCTGGCGGAAATGCTCAGCTTGTCAGAAACGGAGCTGGGGGTGGCCGTGCTTGCGCTGGAAGGCGAGGGCTTCGCGCTGCGCGGGCGTTTCCATCCGGATGCAGTGGAGGAGGAATGGTGCGACCGGCGGCTCTTGGCGCGGATTCACCGGCTCACGATTGACCGCCTGCGCGCCGAAATCCAGCCCGTTTCGCCACAGGATTTCTATCGGTTTCTCTTCGCATGGCAACGGGCGGACGCCGAGCACCGCGTGGAAGGACTACAGGGCCTGGAGCAGGTCCTCGAACTGCTGGACGGCTACGAGCTCCCGCTCGCCGCGTGGGAACCGGAAGTGTTGCACTTGCGCGTGGCCGGTTATGAGCCGCAGTGGTTGGATCGGCTCAGCTTTTCAGGGTGCATCGGTTGGGGTCGATTGACTGCGCCTCAGACCGCCGGAGGGCGCGCGTTCTCGCCGTTGCGCAGCAGTCCCATCGCCCTCTACCTGCGCGAAAACGTGCAGGACTGGCTCCGGCTGGCGCCGCCGCGGCTTTCACCCGAGTTAACGCCGCCGACACAAAAGGTCTTCGATGCCTTGGGCAATGCTGGAGCGTTGTTCTTCGACGAGGTCGTCCGGCTGAGCGGCGTCCTGCCGAGCCAGGTTGAACAGGCACTGGCGGAACTGGCCGCGCTGGGGCTGGTCACCGCGGATGGGTTCGATGGCCTGCGCGCCCTGCTGGTGCCCTCGGACAAACGCCCCACCTTCGGCCGCACCGATGGCCTGCGCCGCCGCCAGAAACACCTCGCCAGCATTGAATACGCAGGGCGGTGGTCGCTCCTGCGCACGCCGCACAACGAGGCTGAGGCAATTGGTCCGATCGCTCCAATCCGACCGATCAGTCCGATTGAGCAGGCAAATCAAGAGACGCTCGCCAACTATGCCCGCGCGCTGCTGCGCCGCTACGGCGTCGTCTTCCGGCGCCTGCTCGAGCGCGAGCCGTTTGCAGTCTCCTGGTACGAGCTTGGCCGCATCTATCGTCGCTGGGAAGCGCGCGGCGAGATCCGCGGCGGGCATTTTGTCGGCGGTGTCAGCGGCGAGCAATTTGCCCTGCCCGAGGCCATTGGCCTGTTGCGTTCGATCCGCAAGGCGCCTTTGACGGGAGTGCTAATCACCATTAGCGCGGCAGACCCACTCAATCTGCAAGGCATCCTCACGCCCGGCCCGCGCGTCGCTGCGCTGACCGGAAACAGGCTCCTCTTCCGCGACGGTCTCCCCATCGCCGTCCTGGAGTCAGGCCGAACACGCCACCTGGCCGCCACCCCGGACACGCCGCCCGCGGAAATCGAAAACACCCTGCGCATCGGCAAACTCGCGCGGGAATTGCGGCCGTACTACGCCCGGTAGCCCGAGCGCACGCCATCACCCTTCCCCGTATGGCAGGAACTCCTCCGACTCCTGCCGCAACAAGTCGAAGAATTTGGTGTGAAGGAATAGCTTTTCTCGTCCAACTTTCAGTTCCTGGAGTACCCCCGAATCGACGAGGCGCTTGAGGTAGGAGGCGGCGGTTTGACGTTGGCCGATGCCAGCCTCAACGAGAACCTCAATTCTCACGTAGGGTTGTATGAACAACACGTCGACAAGCTCACGAGAATAGATGCCAGGAAGACGTTCACGAATGTGGCGGCCCGTATACTGATGCAGCTCATAAATGGCGTTAATACGCGCGCTGGTCCACCGGGCCGTTTCCTCAACGGCAAACAGCACAAACAGCATCCACGGTTCCCACCGTTGGTTCTCCGTGACTTCCCTCAGAAACCGGTAGTATTCGAGACGATGCTGCAGAATGTAGCGGCTGAGGTAAAGCACCGGTGTTCGCAGGAGGCCGCACTGGACGAGGTAGAGTATATTGAGA
>JACPGD010000434.1 GCA_016182645.1 Candidatus Hydrogenedentota bacterium
GTGGCGGCGTCGGTCTGCTTGAGCGAGCCGCTGACAATGGCCCAGGTGCCGAGCAACTGCTCATATTCGGCGCCCAGGCTGCCGTCGAACGCCTCCAGCGTCCGCCCCGCCGCCTCGATGTAGCCCGTCAGCCGGTCGTGCAAGTCGTAGGTATACACCTTTGCCCGCACGCCGCTGCTGGAGAGGTTCCCCTCGTCATCGTAGAAAATATCGCTCACCCCCGGCGTCGCCGTGTACTGGTTCATCGCCGTATCGAGCGTGTAATTCTCTAGCACCCCGTTATTGACCACCAAGTCCCGGTTCCCGGCGAAGTATGACCTGGCTACGGGCGATGCAGCCATACCACATTGGGCCATCGAAGCAGTCTTGCTCGACGTTGCGCAGCCCGAGAGGAAAGTGACCACTGTGCCTGCAATCGGAAAAACCAGTACATGGATGGACCGATGTTTGAGTTTCGGACCTTCCGCTGCCTTATGCACTTGCCTTTCTCCATCTCTTTAGTCAGTCGCTCTCCCCGCTCCGTCTTGGTACCATTCGCCAATATCTATTGCCGCACTGCGCAGATAAGTAGCGGAAACTGGCAGTCGAGGCAGTGGCGTGGTCAGTAGACCATTATACAACAAGCGTCTCAGAGCACGGGGCCAGGCTCGTGGTGGCGGCCCGTGAATCTTACAAGGGTTGCCGTGGATCTACTCGTCCTTACCACCAAACAGGGCTGCGCGCTGATCAAAAAGGTTGTGCAATTGCTCTCCGTCCGGATCATTCACCAACTCATACTCCTCATTTCGACCATATCTCAACTCGAAACTCCCATCACTGTCTTGTATCTGGCGAGCGCCGTCAAGCACCGCAAGGAAGCCGAAAGTAGCTTGATATGCGGAAAGTGCAACCGCATCTGCAACTTTGCGTTTGTCGGAGTCTGAAAGATGCATAAACCAGTCCGACAGTTTGACAAGATCTGGGGGCGGTTTTCGACCAGGGACTTTCTGAAGCAAGGATAGGGTCCCCTCAATAGAAGATTTGAAGACCGCTCCAATGATTCCCGTGACAAATTCTTCTGGCGTCATTTCTTGAAAGCCTCAGGATAGAGCCTCTTATTGAGATCAATGAGCTGCTGAAGTTTGGGATTAGGCACGTCTGTTAGATTGCGCAAGTTGTGAATATCCCTGGCTAGCAAGCCTCGCGGCGTCGTGGAAACTGGCCCTCTGAGCGCAGGTAGAATCGCATGCTCCGCGTGTGGAAGCGCAATTGCTGGTCCGGAAGATCTATTGTACTCCGGAATTAACATCTCCATTGGATGCGCTTGACCCACGTGGTGAATATCTAAGGCGTCTCCTAGCAAGGATTGAGCCTTCAGCTCTTCAAACGTGCCCACCTCATATTTATGCACGCCCTTCGTTCCACTTTGAATTGCCGTCTTCGCCGCCGCCGCACCAGCATCCGCAGCTTCCTCTGCAATAGCCGCTGCCCGCCCTGCTTTCGGCGCCAAGACAGCTTTGCTGGCTCCCGCCGTCGCAACCGTAGCCATCGCGTCAAAGGTGAGTGCGCCGATCCGTTCTGGGTTACTTGGAAGCGATTTCACGCCTTCCCAGGCATTGCCCGCCACAGTTCCCGGCTCCGTGACTACCGACTTGCCTAAAGCGTATACCCCTTCGATGGTCTGGACTGGATGGCGAACGATGTTGTAAAAACCGCCCACGAGTTCCTTCGGCCCGGTCCAGACCATTCCCTGTATACCCGAGGCGCCTCCATGGATCGCGCCGGCAAAGTAATCGGACCCGAAAAGTACAAGTGAAGGATCGCCAATGCCAATATTGAAACTGGCGGAGCCGATGGCTATGCCCCACTGCCCATACGGATCCACCGCTGTCCAAGGGTTATTCCCGGCATACGCGTAGGCATTGCCGAGGTTCGCGCTGTCGCCCCAGGGGCCGATAGAGTCGCTCTGGAGGAAGCGGCCGGTGCTGGGGTTCATGTAGCGGCTGCGGTAGTGATAGAGGCCGAGATCGGTCTCGTAGGACTGCCCATTAAAGAAGAAAGGGTTGCCCACGCTGCTGGTGGCGGTGGGCTGGCCGAAATCCGTGTAGTCGTAGCGCTCGGCGATGGCGCCGGCGGTGTCGGTGAGGGCCGTGACGTTGTAGAGGTCGTCGGCGTGGTAGTAGTAGGTGTTGGCGCCGCGCTGCATCTGGAGGACTTCGTCGACGTAGTTACCGTAGACGTAGCTGGCGAGGACGTTGCCGGTCGCGGCGTCGCGTTCTTCGACGACGCGGTCGCCGTCGTAGTAATAGAGCGTGGTGCCGTCGAGCGTGCCGTTGGTGTATTCGCTCTTGGCGATGCGGCGGCCGAGGGCGTCGTACTGGAAGGTGGCTTGCTGGATATCGACGGCGCTCTCGCCGCGGATCAGGTTGTCGAAGGCGTAGTCCGTGCCGGTGCCCACGCCGAAGCCGACTTTGCTGCCGGAAGTGACGGTGAGGTCCTCAAGCTTCAGTTGCGGGTCTTCGGGGAAGGGGTTGCCGCGCTTGGCGTGGTAGACCTCGACGTCGCCCGTGCCGTAACGGACCTCGACCTCGTACCAGGTGTTGGCTTCGGTCGTGACGTCGGCAGTGGCAATCTCGCCTTCCGCCGTGTGCGCCAGGAGCGCGTCGTCCTTCCACTCGCGCACGGACAAGCCATGCGGCGTGATCGCCAGCGCGAGGTAGCGCCATTCCGGCGCCGCGCTCTGGTCCACGCGCAACAACGCGAGGGCGTAATACTCCGGATCGTAGGTCTCCGGATCCGCTGGGTCGTGCGTCGTCTTGTAGGAGAACGCAAAGCGGGCCGCGCCCGCCGTGAAGGTCTTCAGGATGCGCCCGCCCGTCGTGGCGGCGTCGGTCTGCTTGAGCGAGCCGCTGACAATGGCCCAGGTGCCGAGCAACTGCTCATATTCGGCGCCCAGGCTGCCGTCGAACGCCTCCAGCGTCCGCCCCGCCGCCTCGATATAGCCCGTCCGCCGGTCGTGCACGTCATAGGTATACACCCTCTCCCGCACGCCGCTGCTCGACAGGTTCCCCTCGTCATCGTAGAGAATCTCGCTCTGCTGTGGCCCGGTCTCCTGACCGCGCTACTCCCCCGACCGTCAGGTCTCCTCCTGCGGCTCACCACTGCGCCAGGCATCGACCGCTCAAGTCTGCTGCCCGACCGCTGGGGAAAGCCGTCATGCCTTCCTGAAAAGCAACCCGGCCATCCTTCCGGCTCACCACCTGCTTCCCGGGCTACCCTTGCTCCGCATACCATGGCCTACTCCGGACGCGTACCTTCTTTAGCAAGAGGAGCTATGCTTGGGAGTTGCCGCGAGTTGCCGGCGGGGGGAGAATTCGATACGATTGCACGGGTACAGTAGGGATTGGGGAAAAGATGGGCGAGAGTATGCAATCGGCTGGGACGATCAAAGCGAGTCATCGCGCGATTAAGCGGTATTATGAGACGCTGGGGCAGATCCATGCGCAGGGGGTGACGCATGAGTCGGCGGTGCGGGCGGCGTTTCAGGGGTTGCTGTCGGACGTGGCGAAGGCGCGGGCGTGGACGTTTATCCCAGAGTTGGGGGCGAAGTCGAAGGGGAACCGGGTGGTGCCGGACGGGACGTTGCGCGATCACAATTACCTGCCGCGCGGGTATTGGGAAGCGAAGGACACCAGCGATCATCTCGATAATTAGATCGCGCACAAGATTTCGCGCGGCTACCCGACGACGAACATCATTTTCGAAGACACCCGGCATGGCGTGCTGTATCAGGACGGACAGGAAGTGCTGCGGGCGAAGCTCGGCGAGCCGCAGGAACTGGCGGAACTGCTGAACCGGTTCGCGGCGCACACCGAGCCGGACATCGAGAAATTCGAGCATGCGGTAGAGGAATTCAAGTTGCGTGTCCCCGACCTGGCCAAGGGGCTGGTCCAGAAGATAGAACACGCGCACAAGACGGACAA
>JACPGD010000435.1:0-1326 GCA_016182645.1 Candidatus Hydrogenedentota bacterium
TGACCACCAGAAACACCAGCGGCGCGTCGCTGGTGTTGACCAGGCCGTGCATGATCCACGGGGCGATGTACAGCACGTCGCCCTCTTTTGCGGCGAAGTCCTTGCCATCCAGGTGCCAGGTACCGCTGCCTTCCATCAGCACGAGATGCTCTTCCTCCGCGTGCTGGTGCGCGGCGTGCACGGCCTTCCCCGGCGCCACCGTCGCCATGGCCGTGTAGGCGTTCTGCGTGCCATACGTTTCACCCGTGAAAAAGATGCGCATCTCGCCCCAATCCGCCTTATCGAGTTTCGCCTGCTCCCACGACACACAGGCCGACGCCTGGCCGCCACCGCCCGCGGCCCCCGCAAAACAGGCCACCGCCAAGCCAGCCGCCACAACGAACATGATTCCCCCCAGGCACAGACGCGATTTCATGGAATCTCCTCCTATATAAAAAGGTCTCTCTGATTCTTCTTGTCCCTGTGGTCTCTGTTGTCCCTGCCGTCCCTTCCGGCCATAAACCTTTCCCTCTTGCCCGGCATCTTAACATAGGCAACCAAAGACGCTATCCTGTGGGGAACGAAAATGGCATGCTTGGTCAAAAGTGGACCGGTGACCGCCAACGTGATGCTCCCAAACAGGCCGAAATCCGAACCCCCGGCGCCGCCCGAGCCGGCCTCTGTTGACTGCGGAGATCCCGCCGTGCTCACGGAGGACGCCCTCTGGGTCAAACAGGCCCAATGCGGGGATGCGCGCGCCTTTGAGCGCCTCTACCGGCGCCACCTCGGGCGTACCTACGCGCTGTGTCTGCGCATGATGGCGGACCGGCACCAGGCCGAAGAAGCGGTGCAGGAAGTATTCATTCGCACCTGGGAAAAACTGCCCACGTTCCGGGGGGAGAGCAGTTTCAGTACGTGGCTGCATCGCCTGACCGTGAACCACACCCTGATGATCCTGCGAAAACGCCAACGAGGCCAGCGGCTCTTCGCCGCCGTGGAGGACGCCGCGCCGGAAGAACAAACGCCTCCACCGGTACATCCCCAGCACAAGTTGGACCTCGAGTGGGCCATTGCCCAACTGCCCACCGGGGCACGGGCCGTATTTCTCCTCCACGAGATCGAAGGATATCAGCACGACGAAATCGCCGCGCTGTTGGACATCGCGCCAGGGACCTGCAAGGCCCAATTGCACCGCGCCCGGCGCCTATTACGGGAGTGGCTAAGCCAATGAACTGCCCCTGCGACGAGGACTACTACGAACAGTATCTGCGCCGGCTGCTCCCGGCGGACGAGATGCAGCACATGATCGAGCACGCCGACGCGTGCCCGGCGTGCGCGCAACGCCTG
>JACPGD010000435.1:1337-5798 GCA_016182645.1 Candidatus Hydrogenedentota bacterium
CGCGCAGCGCCTGGCTGCCGGAGCGAAGTTGCGGGAATCGTTGGAAGCGCTGCCGCGTGAGATACATCCCGAGCGTGACCTCTGGCCCGAAATCGCTGGAAAGCTTTCCCGGCGATCGGCGTGGCGCCAACCTCATGGCGGAATCAACTACCTTCGCGCCGCCGCCGTCGTGCTCGTGCTGCTGGGAGGCGGACTGGCGCTCTACTGGCTCCGGTCAGGGGCCCCCGCGCCGCTAGCGTGGCAGACCGCTGAGAGGGAGTTCGCCGCCGCGCGCACCGCTTTCCTGCAAGCGCTGGACGAGAACCCGGAACTGGACAATGCAACGCGCGCCGTCCTCCGCGAAAACCTGACCGTGATCGATGGCGCCGTCGCCGAGATTATCGCCGCGCTCGAGGTCGAACCTGAGAACCCGGACCTGATGCGCCTCCTGCTGGCCGCGCGCCACAAGGAACTGGACTTTCTGAAAAGCATTGTGGACCTGCCGGACGCCGGGTAGCGAAGCACAACCCTCGCGTACCCTGAAAGGGTTTGACCACGTTGTGCGGTATTCAACGACAAGGGAAGCAGCTTATGCGGCCAGTTTATGTGTATTTCATCTGTCTGACGGGCCTGGGCGCGCTGGCACAGACCACGGTCGAGAAACAATGCGAGGTGTCGGCCACCGTGCAGATTCACGTGAAGAACCCGATGGGCAACGTGAACGTCAAGGCGTGGGACAAGGCAGAGGTGCAGTTGTCCGCCACGCTGGACAGGGCCGTGGAACGCCTGGATTTCGAATGCCAGTCTGACCGCGTCGAGGTATCGGTCATCGTACCCCAGGGCGCGCGTCGCGGGCGCGAGGCCAGCATTACATTGATCGTGCCCAGAATGTGCCGTCTGGGCATCGACACCGTCAGCGCGCCTATCCGCGTGATTGGCGTGGGCGGAGAACTTCGCCTCTTTGCTGTCAGTGGCGATGTGTCGGTCACCGGAGATGCCGATCAAATCCAAACGAAGACCATTTCTGGCGATATCCAGCTTGCCGCCAATTCCCGGAAACTGGCGCTAACCGCCGTGAGCGGCCAAATCGAAGTCGCGGGGAATGCTGAAACGGTCAAGGCAACCACCATCAGCGGGGATGCCTATTTTAAGGGCGACTACGGCGAATTCAGCTTTGGTACCACCAGCGGCGCCCTCGCCGTGGCCGGCGCCGTCGCCCGGGCCGACATCGAAACAATTAGCGGCGACATCGCTGTCGCCACCCTGCGGGAGGAGGCCGATCTCACCACCATCAGCGGCAGTATCGAGGCAGGTGCGGAGAACTTGTCCGCGGGCGAGATAGGCTCCCTGTCAGGGGAGATTACATTGCGGGGCAGCTTGGCGGCCCGCTGTGACCTCGACCTCCATTCCTTCAGCGGCGACATCACCCTGACCACGCCTGCCCCACCGTCCGCCTCCTTCCAGGTGTCCACATTCTCCGGGGATATCCAGAACAACCTCAGCGCCGATGCGCCGGTGAAGAAGCACGGCCCCGGACGGGAATTGAGTATCCAGCAGGCCGAGGCCGGCGGCAACGTACGTCTCAAGACAAACAGCGGCGACATTCGTCTCAATCCACTCTAATCCTGCCCCTTATCCGGAAAGGGCAGCCTAAAGCCCGGGCGAATTGCCTCCCGCCCGGGCTTCTTTATCCTCTCGTAATCCCCTCGGCACGCTTGCGCTTGGTTCTCGTCGTTCTTTTGGGTCCCTGGAACCCATGCTGGCCTCGTCGTGCGTGCGCGAACTTCCCCTTGCTCGGTGCGAAAAATTTCGCGATCCAAGAGATCCAATGTCAAACGCAGCCAGCCTATGGAATTAACTTAAAGTACTGCCTTGACAGCACTTAAGCCAACTGACCCTGTCCTGCTCAGCCCCTTGGCACGTGCGATGCTCTCCCCTCACCGATGATTCCACCGTTGGAGTCAGGTTGGGCCTGGTTCGAGGGACACACGATGAAGTATGTGCCGAAAGATACCGCCGGGATGACGCTGCTGGAACTGATGTTCGCGGCGGGTGTGCTCGCTTTGGCGCTGTCTTTGCTCTTTGGATCGTTAATCAGCATCAATATCATTGGGCAGTTGTCGGAGAACCGCACCATGGCGGCAAGCCAACTGGCCAGCGTACTCGAGGAAGTGCGGGCGCTCCCGATCGAAGAGTTGATGCTTTTTGCCCCGCCCGAAGTGGACGGGCCGGGTGTTGAACACCAAGTGTCGCTCACCTATTTTGATGGAGGCGGCACGGAAATCGACCTGCCTCTCGACGCAGTCGAAAGTATCCCCTCGGATCTGCCCAATCCGCTCGAAATCCGGGCGACTCTTATCTGGAGCGATGACCAGGGACGGGTGTACAGCATGGATGCTGTTACCCAGCATGGACGGTGATCACCATGAACGCAATCTTGAGGACAGCCTGTTCAGGAACATCGCGGGGAAAGTCTCTCCACACCCGCGCCGCCGGCATGACGCTGATGGAAGTGATGATGGCCGTGGCCATCTTCACCATCGTCATGGGAGCGCTCTTCGCCATCACGCTGAGCATCGGCGACACCGCGCGGGTACAGGATGCGAAGCTCGTCACCAATGACGAAGCGCGCCGCGCGCTGCAACAACTCGTTCCGGAACTGCGCCAGGCCGCCAGCCTGAGCATCAATTGGACCGCACTTCCGGGGCAGAGCATCACGGGATCTGGACGGCAACGGGGCCGCCGTCGATGTGGATGGCGCCCTGGAATTAAGCGCACCGCGCACCGTGAAACGCGACCTCGAAGACGAGAACGCCGACGGCATTACCGCGACACAATTGGTGCTGGTCAGCGGCGATATGGTTCGCGTGCTGGCCAACAACATCGCCCCCGAGAACGAAGGTACCGATGCCAACGGCGTCTTCGGGCCGACCCAGGACACCAACGGCAATGGCCGGCAGGAACGCGGATTCTGGCTCGAAGCCCGAAATGGTGGAATAGAAGTGAGCATTCAGGCCCAAGGTGAGACGCGCCGAGGCCAGCTCTTATCCACGATGCTTACTGAATTTGTGGCCCCGAGGAACTGACTATGGATGATTCATCTCAAAAGCGTGATCAAGGTATGGCTCTGCTGATGGCGCTGTTATTCATCAGCGTGGCGTTGGTGGCGTTGGGCGCATTGGGCAGCCGCCTGATGAACCAGCGCCTGGCGGTCAACCAATACCAGACCTACCAGGAAACGTTCCAGGCCCTCGAATCGGCCACCGCCATGAGCAAGGTGGAGTTGGAGTCCGGCGAGGATGGCGCCGTCGGCATGGAAGCCTGGACTCCCACCTATTCGGGCGACAACCTGCCCATCCTCCCCGATTTCGACGAGAGTGGCATGAATTGGGCCACCCTGCCGGAGATGCCGGACGTTCAAATGGGCGCCTATGCGGTGAATTGGTTCACGGATGGACGCGACTCCAATGGCGACGGCACCGTGGACAACAACGCGGAGCGCTTCATGTACACGATTTACGCCCAGGCCGAAGAAAACGGCCTGGTCCGGCGCTCGGAAGTCATTTACAAGGGCGGCGACGTCAACGTCTGGCGCAATGCCATCTTCGCGGGCAGCGGCCAGGCCGGCGGGCTGATCAACGGCAATGTCAGCATCCACGGCTCCGTGCACCTGCTCGGCAATGACCTCCCCGAAGGGCAGACGGCCATCGCCGCCATCGACCTCAGCGGCACCAGCCTGATTCACAACAATTATGGCGGCATGCCCGCGGGACTCGCGGACCGGATTCCCGCGCTCGAAACCACGCCATTTCAAGGGGAGACGATCGAATCGCTGAACGCCAACCTTCGCGTTAAGAATGGCCTCGTCGGGATGTCCGGCAACTCCGAAGTGGGCGAGCCAAACGTCGTCGGCAACGCCATCAAGGAAACGATGGACGGGACGTTTGTGACGGACGGATGGACGGGCAACTCAGTCATTGATGACGGAGATCGCGGCGATCCGACCGCGGTCTTCAGCGATAACGGCTGGGACGAAGAATATGACTTGGGCGACAAGGTCCCCTTCCCGCTGCTGACCGATGACTGGCGCGATCCGGACACCGGCGCGCGGACCGTGAACGCCGCCACCGGCACCTGGTACACCCACGAGGAATACTTCAACGAGGTGTTGCTCGCGGACGCCGCCATCCCCACCGATGGCACCTACAACGGCAGCATCACCTTAGATGCAAAGGGCACGGCCTTCTATTGGAACGCATCGACGAACCAGCAACTCACTGGTGCGGCGGCCGTCGCCGCGGTGCCAGGCGTAAACGATGACTACATCCAGTTCGATCCGGACACCAATGTGCTTAAAATGAACGGCCAGATCCGCATCAACGGCAATCTCAGCTTCGTTGGCCAGGGCGCGGACAAGACCGTCAATTACACCGGGCGCGCTGCCTTCCTGGTCTATGGAGACATTGAGGTCGATACCAATTT
>JACPGD010000463.1 GCA_016182645.1 Candidatus Hydrogenedentota bacterium
AGGACCCTGCCGGAGGGGCATGGCCGCGGTAGACGTCGATGGGATAGCTCAGGCTCTGGAAAATGTAGAAGGAAATGCCGATGGGCAGGGTGACTTGGAGAACGGGCAGCGCGCCTGCACCGAAGATGGACAACAAGCCGTTAAGATTATTCTCGAAGAACATGAAGTACTTGAAGAAGCCCAGCATGCTCAGACTCACCACAATACTCGTGATCAATGCCAGTTTTCTGCGGGGGGAACCAGATGCTTCCCGTGCAATTACCCCGCCACAGGTATAATTAACGGCGGTGGCGATAAGCATGAGCACTGAAAACTTGGGATTCCACCAGCCGTAGAAAACATAGCTCATGATCAGCAGGAAGAAGTTCCGCTTGCCTGGCAGAAGGTAATAAATGAGCAGGGTGAAGGGAAGGAAGAGATAGATGAAAATGTGGGAGGTGAAAACCATGAAACCTCTTCCGCGCGTGTCAAGTTATAGGTCCTATAGGTCATATAAGTCCTATATTCACTCGACGGGGTGCTTTCTAAACGTCACTGCACGACCTTGTTCGTCCACACCGCCCAGTAAATGGGGGCGTCCGTCTGTCCGGCGTATTTGTTGATGATGCCCGCCATGCAGTACTCGTCGATGGGTACTTCGAGCGCCAGGCGGTGTACGTCGCCCACGCGGAACTCGGTGACGTTGCCACCGATGTCCTCCGCCCGTTTGTCCGCCGCTTCGTTGCGCGGCTTCAAGGGATTGTATTGGCCCACCAGGATCGCGCCCGCGGCCTGGCCGCGATGTGTGGTCTGCACTTCGTATTTCAGGACATAGGCATAGTCATAGAGGTCATTGGGCGGGAACTCGCCCGGAATGTCCACGAGTTTGGCGGTCACTTCCACGCTCCCCACGGTGGCCACGTGTTCGTCCGCGCCATCGGTGAGTTGGGGACCGGCGCAGCCCGCGCAGCACAGCAAGCAACAGGAAAAGGACGAAAAGGACATAAAGGACACAAAAGACAAGAGACCGGTTTTGAGTTTCACAAAGAGGTTCATTTCTCGATCCCCAGTTCCGTGGAGGTCCAATCCGGTTCCCAGCCCATGGCCAGTTCGAGAATGGGGCCGTCCTTTGTATTGGGATGCAGCGCCCGCAGTTCTGGACTGTCCCCGCCAATCGACGGTACATCGGCCAGGCGCATCACGTACATCGGGGCGCCGTTCTGCTCGGAGCCGCCGCCGTCTTTCGGGCACTTGGTGAAAAGGACATAATTCCCATCCGGCGAAACTTTGCCGCCGTAAATATGAAAAGATTCGTCGCCGTAGATGAATTCCGGCATGGAACCATCGCCCACGTTTATCCACAGTTGGGTGCAGCCGTAGCCGCCATTGTTCTTCTGTTCGGGGCGGGAGGAGTAGATCAGGCGCTGCGAGTCCGGGAACCAGTCCGGGGTGCAGCTCTGAAACTCGTGTACCGGATTCACTTCGCCTGTTTCGGCGTACATCCGCACCACGTTCCAAGCCGCGCCTTTCACATTGCCGGTGCCGCAAAACCACTTGCCATCGGGCGACACGAATAACTGTTGGTAGATGCCATTGCGCGGCATTTGTTTTGTGACGGTGCCGGTGGCTAGTTCCACGATTTTGATCCCTTTCTTTTCGAGGCAGACCACCTGCTTGCCGCCGGGCATCCAGGATGCCCAGGGATATTCTCCCTCTTCGCCCACGGTGCGGGCGTCCGTTCCATCGGGCTTGGCGATGAGTAGCTGGCCGGAGAACCCCCATTGATCATGGTTGATCGTTTCGCCCTTGGTCAGGCGCCGGTAGAGGATTTGCGCTGCATCGGGGGAGAAACGCGGAGCCGCTTCTTCGTAGTCAGCAGTGTTGGTGAGATTGCGCGCAGCCGAGCCGTCTGGGCGTGACAAGAACAGGTCCCACGTGCCGTTGTCACTGCGCGCGCTGTAGATGAGCCAGCCTTTCGCGGCGACCTCGCTACTAAGCGCATCGGTCTTCTCGTCGGCCACGATGCTGGGTGCGATGCTGAGTAAGGCGCACGCAAGCATGAATGAATGCACAGGAATCTTCATGTGGCGGTTTCCTTTCCGTGATCGGATGGGTCTTTCTCCCGAAGTCGCGACGGGGACGTCGCGTCTATTAAGCAGGACGCGTTTCCATGGAGCATGGCCTCGACGGCGGCGGAACCAAGGCCTAGCTCCGCGCAGGCGTCTTTCAATGCCTTCAAGGCTTCATACATGTAAAGCGTGTACTTTGCCTCGATTTCCGGACTTTCCCGCTCCTTGTTGAAATGGAACGGATGACTGCACCGGTTGACGTAGGTCCGGCCATGCCACTGGCGTCGCCCACGCAAATAAAAAATCGGGTTGTCCGTGCCGTAGAGAATGCGCTCCGGCCCAATTGTCTCCAAGGCGTAGCGGTGCACCGCGGGATTGAGCACGGCGGAGTTATCGAAGTACAGGCCGGGATCTTCGGCCAACGGCGCAAGCCCTTCCTGCGCATGCGGCAAGGTATAGCTCCGCCCCAGATGCGCAATCACCACCTTGATCCTTGGGTACCGTCGCCGGATTTCCTGGACTTCACGGATGTTGTCTGGGTGCCCGAGCCTGTCCGCTTTCGGCACGTGCAGCGTCACCCACGCCGCGCGCGCGTCCAGGACCTCGAGCTGGTGATGCGGTAGAAACTCAAAGATACTCGCCTCGATGTAACGGTCGCGCGTGGTGCGGTCGTAGCCGATCAACGTGTAGTACGGCTTCACGCCAATGACCGCGGGCTGATCGAGCCACCAGGCGATTTGCTCCGCCACCCACGTTGGGCGCACGACGGCCAGCGCGTGGCAATTTCGTTTGGCCATTTCCGTGCTCACGTACAAATTGGCCCCTTCGATGTCCCAGCCCAGGCCCGGAAACCCAAACGCGACACAGCTTACTTCACGGCCCGGATAGACGGTGTGATAGCACCGCTCGGCCGTCTCCGCGTCCTGCATGTCGAGCAGTTCATTGACCCAATAGCCGTGACGCATCTCCTCGGTCAGCGTTTCGATTTGATAGCGCGGGTGCACGATGTGGACGTGCGCGTCGATGATCCGGCGGGGCACCCAGTCCTCGAGATGCTCGGCCCAGAAGGCGCGGTCCACGTCGGTGTACGTGTGGACATGGTGAAGCGGCACTTCGTTCATCCGGCGCTCTCCAACGGGAAGACCAGTCCCGAGAACATGGCGGCCAGCGACAGAATGCACACGACAAACACCAGCCACCAAGTGACCACGTGGTCATACCAACGCGTGCCGAGTTGCTCGCCCACCCCGATAATGCGCCAGTTGATCATCAGGTCGGGTGTGACTTGCTCGGGCCGGGGCGGCGCCGTAAACGCGCTCACGACCGCGCAGACCACGACGCAGAACAACCAGTTGACGATGGCCTGGTTGAGATACGGCGCCAGCCACGCCGGATGTTCCGGTACGTACTGAATGTAGAGCTTCAGCGCGATACCCAAGGCAAAGCCCAAGAACACCGCGGCCGTCGCCCCCGCGGCATTCACCCGGCGGAACAGAATGCCCATAAGAAACACCGCGGCGAACGGCGGCGCGAAGAAGGCGTAGAGCGACTGGATATACACGAAGAGACTGCCGAACTTCCCGACAAACCCCGCGAGCACCATGGACACTGCTAGAACAACTCCTGTCGCCACAATCCCCAGCCGCACCAATTGTCGCTGCGTTGCCTCGGGCGCAACGAGGCGTTTGTAGAAATCGAGCGTGATAATCGTGGCTGAAGAGTTCAACACGGAATTCACGGTCGATTGAATGGCGCCGAACAAGGCGGCGAGGAACAGCCCCCGCAATCCCATCGGCACCAGGGTTTGGAGCATGCGCACATAGCCGCGGTCGGCCTCCGGCTGCACCTTGTCCCACGGCTGCAACAACACTTCGGGGTACTTCGCAAACAGGATCAATCCCGGCAGGACGACGATGGCGGGCATCAGCACCTTCAGCATGCCGGCGAAGACCATGCCCATCCGCGCGTGGTAATTGTCCTTAGCCGCGAGCACCCGCTGAATCATGAACTGGTTGAGCACGTGGTACCAGATGCTCAGCGAAAACGTCGCAAAGAATATCGAGGGCCAGGGCCAAAGCTTGTGCGCCACCGGCTGGATGACCGAAAGGCGATTGTACCCGGGACTGCCCGCAATGGTCTGCGCATGCATCGCGACCGCCTCTTTCCACACTCCGGTCTTCGCCTGATTGGCTTCGAGCATGGCCGAGAACCCGGCGATGATCGAGCCGGAATCGCCCGCGAGCATCTGAAGGCCCAGGTAAGAAACGGTCAGACCACCGAGGACCATGACGATCACGGTGAAGAAGTCCGTCCAAGCAACGGAAGCGAGGCCGCCATACATGGCCCAGAGCCCGGAGAAGACGCCGAGGAGGATTATGGCGGCCCACAGCGGCCAGCCGAACAAGGTCTGCAGCGCGAGTCCGCCGCCATACAGCACCGCCGCCAAGAACGCGACGATGTTGCTAATCAACGTGACCAGCGCGAAGAACTGACGCAACGTGCCATTGAAGCGTCGTTCGAGGAATTCCGGCATGGTGAACACGCGGGACGCCATCAGGAATGGAATAAAAAACCAAATGATGAGGGTAAAGCTGAACACATTGGCCCACTCGGAGACGGCGACACACGTGCCGTAGATGAAGGCGGCGCCAATCATGCCGATAAAATGCTCGGTGCTGATGTTGGACGCGATGTAGGATCCGCCCACCACGTACCACGGCAGCCGGCGCCCCGCCAGGAAGTAGTCTTCGGCGGTGTCGCGTTCTTTGCGGCCGGAGAGCCACCCGACCAGCGACAGGCCGGTGAAGAAGCCCGCGATGGCCAGCCAATCGAGGAAGCCGAGCGAAAAGGTGCTCAGGTCAGTCATCGCATATCTCCCTTCGCGGTGAGTTCGACGGTTTCCAGTCCCAAAGCCTGGCCGAACGCCAATACCGCGTCCCGGCAATCGCCGAGCACCAACGCACAGTGGTGCGTGCCGCCGTGCCGCGAGTAGGTTTCCAGGAATTCTTCGACAGGGACGGGCGGGCGGATCCAACCGCGAATCCAGTCGCGGTAGTCCGGATGCGTGCCGTCGCCGAGCACCTCAACGGCCGTGGCGAGCAAACCAAAACTGCCGTTCGGGCCCGGCGCCAGGTTGACGAGTGTGGCCAGCCCTGGCCGCGGCGCACAGGCGATGGCAGCCGGATTGTTCGTCTTCGTGAAAGGATAGGGTTTCTCGTAAAGGCGCGGCGTGCCCGCCGCCACCGCCGGATTGAACTCGCCCATGTGCGAGAGGAAGATCGAGCCGCCCGCCCAGTCCGCGCAGAACATCTCGGTGAAGGTTGTTGGGCCTACTGCATTCAGCGCGCCCACGAGCGCCGCTGTCAACACGTCCCCCTCGCCGGCATAACCCACACCGCGGGCCATAGCTTTCGAGCATTCGAGAAATGGGACTGTGCTCAGTGGACCGGTCTCAAGATCGAAGGCCAGGAAATTTAGCGAAAACGCGCCAAAACCGCCATGTTCGAGGTAGCGGCGCAGCCCAAGACCGAGCCGCACCGAGCGCCGATGCACCTCCGCGTCCAGCGCCACCTCAAATGCGTCGCGGTCCGCGTGCATTTCGCGCTCGACGGCGTCGTCCGTGACCGCTGCCACAGAATCCCTCAACGCTGTCGGCGGTATCTCCTCGATGCTCAGGCCCAGTTGCGCCTCGAAGTCCGCATCGGGACACTGGAAATCGCCCATCCCGGCAAACGCGGGGCCGATGCGCAATACGCGCATCCCGCGGAATACGGCGGCGGCGTGCGCGCCGGCCACCACGGCGCAGGCCCGCTCCATGGTCCGCAGGTCGGACAGATGCCCGGCCACCACCGTGAATGGCTTTCCCTTGCGCCGCAGCATGCACGCAAGGTCCTGCACCCCATGAATCCCGTGGTTATTCAGCAACCGCATCGGGTCTGTCGCCGGACCGAAACCGCGGTCCGGGGTCGTATCCAGCATTAACACCGGCAGCCGGGACGCCGCGAGCGCCTCGACGGATTCCAACGACGGCGAGTACGCCAGGTGCAGCGTAATAATCAGATCCGCGCCTTCCTGCTCGAACTGCCGCACGGCCCCCGCCACCTCGTCCGCCGCACGGCACACCGGCGCCTCCACCACCGCGACGCCGCGCTGCTGGAACGCCGCGCGCACCTCCTGTAAGAACGGCAGTAGTTCCGCGCACAAGTCGGGCAATACCTGGTCGTAGAGCTTCACATAGAGCGGCAGCAGGCCGATTCTTGGTGGATTGCTCATGGCTTCTTTCCCCGCTCGAATGAAATTGCCCGCCCGGCGGCCACGTGCGCGTACAGCGCGGCAAAGGCCTTTTCGTACAGCGCCTGCCCGGCCAGCAACGGTCCCACTGCCGTCTTGCCGGGCGCGATTGGCCGCTTCGCCTGGGCCTGAGATGCCTTGGTGTTGAAAGCATGCAGGCAACCGCGCGCGCCCATCCAGTCTTCATCTTCCACCGGCACCACCGGCAGCGGTGCGAACAATAGCGCGATCACCGTGCGGAAATGTGGGCCTTTGCTTGCGCCCCCGCTCAGCACCACGCTGTCGATGGTCTTGCGTGCTTTCACTTCCGCGAAAACCCGCGCCAGTTCATAGCACATGCCCGCGGCCACGGCCCGCAGCATGTCCCCCCGCGTGGTGGAGGGTCCGGCGCCCATGAAACAGCCGCCCCCCAGCGCGCCAACATCCAAGGGGTTGGGACGATTGAGCCAAGGCAGTGCCACAAGCCCACGCGCGGGCAAGAGGGACCGCGCAAAAACGGCCGCGGATTTGGCCAACGCCGACGCCTGATTGCCGCCCACAAAGGTTGAGAGCGCCCAGTCCCAGGTGACATTTCCGGTTAACAGTGGCTGGACGACGAGGCGGCCTGCGCCCGCTGGCGATGGGAGGACGAGTTGAAACGGTGAACGGGCCGGGGAGGCTCCCGGAACCACAAAGTTTCCGACCCACGCCGTGCCCAGCGAGCACTGCAGGGGCCTCGCGTTTCCCTGGGCCACCGACAAGAACCCTGCCTCGTGATCCATATAGGGGCCGGCGACGGGAATGCCGGGCGATAATCCAAACATCTTCGCCGCGGTGCTTGACAGCGGGTGCGTCTCATGTCCGCGCCGCAACGGGGCAAAAAAGGACAGAGGCGCATCGACCATCTGGGCCGCGCGTTCGAGCAGCGCGCCGCGCCGCGCATCATAGCAGCCGATTTGCAGCGCGTTCCCGGCGTCCTGACGCCATTCCCCGGTCAGGTGAAAAAACACGTACTCTCCCGCGCCCGCGTAGATGTTCTCCGCCTGCAATAACGCGGGCGCTTCCCGGCGCATGCGCACGATTCGCGCCAGCCCCATTCCCGGCTCGTCGCGCAGCGAGAACGCGCGCCAATAGCGCGGCGGATGGCTTGCCGCCAGTGCGTGAAACTCCGGGAAGGCGCGCGCGTCGTTCCACAGCGCCATCGGCGTGAGCGCCTTGCCCGTCGCGCGCTTGGCAATCATCGTGCTCCCGCCCTGGGCGGCCAGCCCGATGCCGCGGAGGCGTCGCAAGTCCCCCGTTTCGCGCTCCAGTTCAGCAAGCGCGCTCCGCAATGCGCGGAGCACACCGGGCACATCTTGTTCGCGCCGTCCATCAGGACCCGCGTTCACGCGCAGGCGTTTCGATGCTCCCGCCAGCAGTTTCCCGCTCCGTTGTTCGAATACCGCTGCCTTCAGCGCCGTCGTACCTAGATCAATGCCCAGGAGCAAGTCCGTCACGGCTGTACTCCCTGGGCGGCTTCGCCAATCGGGACCACACGCTGATTTGCATGCGACTCCAGCGCTGCCGTGAATAAGAGGTGGGCGCTGTGCATTTCCTCGGGCGTTGGGCACGCCGCGGCGGCACTGAGTGCTTTTCCATGCACGATTTCGTGCAGATAGGCTGCCATCATCTGCATGAAGACGTCGGTGGCGCCGAACTCGAAGATAGCACCGGTAATCGTTGGGTACGGCGCCTCAAAGCCCATGTCTATGGCCTGCCAGCACTGCTCGCCGCCGGTGTATTCGAGCAGCTCAAGACGCTTTGGGTTCTTCAGTGAAAACCGCGCGCACGCCTTTGTTCCCTGAATGCCCAAGTACCACGTGTTGCGTTCACCGGGCATGATCCGCGCCGCGCGAAATGTCCAGGGAAAGCGCGTCCCATCGCGGGGGTCTGTCACTTCGGACAAGAGCGTGACATTGTCCCACGTGTTGCATGGCACCAGGCGCCCCTCCGCATCCGGCCGCTCAGGCCGGATGTTCGAACAGAGCGCCCGCGTGTTCTCGACAACCCAGCCCAGCCGCCGCGGCAGGAAGGCCGCATGCGTGCCCAGATCGCCCAGCACGCCATAGTCGCCGTTGTACGCCG
>JACPGD010000449.1 GCA_016182645.1 Candidatus Hydrogenedentota bacterium
CGATCATCCCTGCGCCGCCGATCTGGACTTGTTTGGGCAGGGATCACTCTTTCAGTTGCTCTCGCTGGCCCGCACCCGGGTCGGCGCAGCCACTCTCGCGCGCTGGCTGCTTACGCCCGCCACGCCCGACGTCGTTCGGCTACGGCAATGCGCCGTCGAAGAACTCCGCGCCAATACCGCACTCCGCGAAGACCTCGCGCTGTACGCGCAGGCGTTGGCGGAAGATGTGGATGCCGCCAGTCTCAGTCGCTGGAGCCAGGAGCCGGACATTTTTCCAAAACCACATTTTCGGCATATTGCGCGTGTGCTCGTCATCCTCGGCGCTGTGGCGGCAATTCTGAGCTATGGGGCCGATTCCATCTGGCCGTGCATTTATGTGCTCACTGCGGATGTGATTGTGTTAGGGGTAGCTGCCGGTCGGCTGAAGCGCCTGGGAACGGCCCTCGAGGAACCGCGGCGCGAGTTGAATGTGCTGGGCAAAGTCATCGCTCGTTTTCAACGAGAACCTTTTCAATGCCCGCTCTTGAAAGCACTGCGGGAGCGGTTCTACCACGAACAGATGGCTGCCTCCGCCGCACTGCAACGGCTCGATCGCTTGAGCTACTTCTTCGAGATGCAGGCGAACCAGCTTTTCGCGCCGTTCAGCATCGCGCTGCTCTGGGGCATTCACATCGCCTACCGCATCGAGGCGTGGCGTAAGACCTGGGGTGCACAACTGCCGCAATGGCTGGAGGCCGTCGGCGAACTCGAGGCGCTGGCGTCCCTGGCCTGCTTTGCGTATGAACGGGCCGAGTACGTGTTTCCCGAACTCCGCGAAGGCGTCGCGTTGTTTGAGGCGGACGGTCTGAAACATCCCCTGTTGCCGGGCGCCACGTGCGTCGAAAACAGTCTCCACCTCGACGCCGCCCAGCCGCTGCTGCTCGTCAGTGGCTCGAACATGTCCGGGAAGAGCACCCTGCTCCGCACCGCCGGCATCAACACCATTCTCGCCATGGCGGGCGCGCCGGTCGCGGCGCGGCGCCTCGCACTGGGTCCGCTTCGGGCCGGGGCTACGATTGCCGTGCATGATTCCATCCAAGGCGGTGTGTCACGCTTCTATGCGGAGATTAAGCGCCTGAAGCAATTGATGGACTTCGCCCAAGACCAGGACACACGCCTGCTGTTTCTCCTGGATGAAATCCTGCACGGCACCAATTCCCACGACCGGCGCATTGGTGCGGAGGCCATTCTGACGAAGCTGCTGGAAAGAGGGGCCATCGGTTTGGTCACCACCCACGATCTCGCGATTACCGGCATGGGAGGGGCAATGGTGGACAAGGCCGTGAATGCCCATTTTGAAGATACGGTGGGTGAGGTCGGCCCTGTCTTCGACTACCGCCTCAAGCCCGGCGTCGTCCAGCGCAGCAACGCCCTCGCCCTCATGCGCAGTGTGGGCTTGGACGTCTAACCTTTGGCGCCGCTTTCCTCCCCCTCCAACCAACGTCCGATCCGTGCGATCCGGCTGATCCGTCCGATTGCCCAACGTCATTTCGCGTAATAAAAAGCCAGGCTTCGGTAATCCGCCACGTGCTGGTTTTTCTCCCCGTGCTCAATCCCCACGCTAATCTCGCGATCAAACGGCACCGGGTCCGCGAGGTGCCACCGATACGCCGCCGCCCGCATTTTGTCGCCCGCAATGCCATAGATCGGGAAACCGTGGGAAGGCAGCGCCGCCGGCCCGTTGAGCCTTCCTTCCAGCGCATACCAGCCGCAATTGAAGTAGTCTTCCGATCCCGTGCCGTGGATGCGCAGTTCGCCGTCAATCGTCCACTTGTCGTCCCCTTCCAGCCAGTACGGCAGGCCGTTCGGGCCTTCGGTAATGAGGTAGGTCCCCAAGTAATGGCCTTGGCCTGTCGCATCCAGAATCGGGTGCAGGATGTCCGGTTTGGTAGGCAGACTCGCATTCACCTGCACCTGCAATCGCCCGCAGTCATTCCTCGTGGTTTCGTCGATAATCGACATGAATATCGTCAAAAGGGGCTTGAATGCCGCCGGGCCCTCAACAGAAAAGGTACAGTCGTTCGGGACCACAAACGGAACAATGTTGTAATATACGTCGCTCTGGCGTCCAAAGAAGAGTCCTGCAAACGACTCCGGCTGAAACGCCTGTCCAAAGTACAATTCCATCGGAACTCGCAGCGCGTAGCCCTCCGGCTTATCAAAGTCGATTACAAGCACGCCCTGCCTCACCTCGTCCGGTGTCAAGTTGCTCAACGTAATCCCGTTAATCAGGAGAGGCCGGGAGTATTCTCCCTCGGGGTGTGCACTGTACTTCATATTGCGGCGTCCACCGGGTTCATACTCGACTTTCAACTGCATCGTGAGTTGCTTGTGCGCTTGCGTGTATGCCAGCGGATCGCTCCACCGCTTTACGGCTTCCGTCAACGCTGCACTCTCAGCGTCCGTCAACTCCATCGAAAACGGCCTCACGCCCTCCGCGGAAGGAAACGTGACGTAGTTCAACTGATAGAACCGGACGCCCAGCCCGTCGATCACTACTTTGCACGATTTCAGGTAGGGAATAGGCACATAGGAATAGAACCCGCCAATGCCCTGACCCGCTAAGGGATGCGGGAAGTGTTCGAGCGAACCATCAAACAAGTTTTCCAGCGGTACATCCAGCGCGGGCGTGTCCTTGCCATCCAGATAGATCTTGATATGTTCGTGTTTCCGTTCCAGCAGCCCGTCTTCCTTATGTACCGAATGCGTAAACCAGATCCGCTGAATGCACCCTGGCCCCTCCATCTCCGCAATTACGCTGTTTCCGTCTTCCTCGCGCAGTTTCGAGTACTGGCCGGAGAAGCCGTCATTGTTCCCGCCGGTGCGGTCATAGCTGCTGAACGACCGCGCCACCACTCCGGGCCGCAGCCGCGGAAGCAGAGAGGCGTCGTAGAGTTCCTCGAGGCTGCCCGTGGGCTGCCAGGCCAGCGCGGCAGGTGTGATCCCCATCAACACGGAAAAGACTACACAACGAATTCCGCTGAACATGGTTGTTCCCTCCAATGCAAGTCCAGTATGGGCACATGGAAGTTTGAGATCAAAGGTATCCCGATGGTTTACCTGCGCTCAAGAGAGAAATCTTCAATGGCTCCAACTTGCAATGGGAGTTTCGACAAACTTACGCCAAGGCTCTGCCCGAGAATAGCTACCCCGTCGTCCGCTGGCCGCTGGCGATGGCGTTGATGGAAAGCAAGAGCGAGGGGATGAGGCGGGCCGCGTCTTCGTCTTTTCCTTGCTCACGCAATGAGCGCCAATCACGCAGGAGTTCGATCTGCCGCTCGTGCAGGATGCGCAATCCCTCCTCGCGCATGCGGAGGGTCTTGATCATGCGCGGGCGGCGCTCCTCGCGTGGTGCACCGAAAAGTTGATCGATCATCTGGCCAGTCCGCGTGTATTCGCGTGCGATTCTTTCGTAGAAGGTCTCGCGCAGGGAGGTATCGCGGACGAGCGAGGCGTATTGCGCCATGATCTCGAGATCCGCCGAGGCGAGGCTGGTTTCGGCGTTGTAGACGACGTAGCGGAGAAACGGCCAGTGGGGTGTGTCCCGCTGGAGCCGCTTGAAGTCCTCTGGCGCGGCGTTCTGGAGCCGGTGCAACGCCGCGCCGAGCCCGTACCAACTGGGCAGGTAGTACCGCGACTGGATCCAACTGAACACCCACGGGATGGCGCGCAGGTCTTCCAGTGTACGTTGGCCGGTGCGGCGGGCCGGACGCGAGCCGATGAAGCTATGCTCGAGCGCGTCAATCGGCGTGGCTTCGGCCCAGAAAGCCAGGAAACCCTCCGCGTTGAGCAAACTGTGATATGCGTCCTCGCTGATTTTGCTGAGCTGCTCCATGAGGGCCACGAATGCCGGGTCTTCCGCCGCCGGCAATTCGTGCTTCAGGCTGGTCGCGGCCACGCCGGCCAACAGCAACTCGAGGTTGTAGGCCGCGGTGGGGGCGTGCCCGTATTTCTGCGCGATGGTCTCTCCTTGCTCCGTGACGCGCATCGACCCCGTGAGCGCCCCATACGGGAGGCTTTCCAGAAAACGATGTGTGGGTCCAGCCCCGCGGCTGAACGTGCCGCCGCGCCCATGAAAGAATTGCAGTTCCACGCCGCACTCCCGCGCGACTGCTGTCAGCGCGCGCTGGGCGCGATTCAGGCGCCAGTGGCTGGTGAGGAGCCCGCTGCCCTTGTTGCTGTCGCTGTAGCCCAGCATCACGGGCTGCACTGGCCTCGCACCACACCGCAGGACCAGGCTGTTCCGCGTGATCTCGTGCGTGAGGAATGCGCGCATAATTTCCGGGCTCTTCTCCAGGTCTTCCACCGTTTCAAATAGGGGAACGACAGCAATAGGGCAGGCCAGCCCTTTCGTCACGCGCCGCAGTAGCCCCACTTCTCGAGCCAGAACATAGACCAGGAGCAAATCGGAAAGATCGCGCGTCATGCTGACGATGAAACACCCAATGCCGTCCGGGCCATGCTGTTCGATGTGATTGGAGACAACCTGAAAAGTATCGATCGTCGTTCGTGCCTCTTCTCCAATGCTCGCGCCATGCGGAGTGAGCGGCCGCAGGACCCGAAGTTCCTGGTCCAGGAAATCGCGCTTACGCGGTTCGTCCCAGCTTGGGTAATCAGCCGCCGCCACGCCGCCCGCTTCGAGCATTTGCATGAAGGCGCGCTCGTGGTAGGCACTGTTCTGGCGAATGTCCAGCGCGGCCGTATGGAAGCCAAATACCTCCACCATACGCTCGATGGGCGCGACTTCACTTTGCGCCAGGCGTTTCGCGCCGACTGCTTCCAGTGAGCGCCGGAGCAACGCAAGATCGCGGGCCAGGGCGCCGGGCGTGCGGTACTGGCTGGCGGCATCGAGTTCCTGAGGGAGCTGCAGCAGCATGAGCCCGACAAATTGGCGCCAGGGCTCTCGCGGTGTTCGTGCCAGGCTGGCAGCCGCGGGAGGCCCGAGGCTTGCCGCGCGCTCGTCTAAGGCCGCCAGCAGGAAATGGGGCGGTTCCTGAAAGAGGTCAGAGAGGCTCAGACTTTGGTGAAGTTCTTCCAGCCGCAGTCTCAATCCGTCCATCGCCACGCCGCGCAGACGCGCAAGCGTTTTCGCGGTCACTGCGGCGGTCACCAAGGGATGGCCGTCCCGGTCACCCCCCACCCAGTTGCCGAAGCGCAGGCGCGGCAGACTTTCTGACTGTTCCAGCAGGCCGGGAGCGAATCCGAGGGCCTGCCAGCATTCTCGCAATCGGTCATCCAGCGACGGCAGCACGCGCGGGAAGATCATGCGGAAAAAATCGAGCACGTGGTCGAGTTCCGATTCGAGATCGGGCTTGTACAGGTGGATCTCTCCCGTGCGCCATAACCGCTCGAGCTGGACCTTCACCCGATTGCGCAGTTGCTCCTTCTCTCGCTCAGACCAACTCGTATGACCCAGAATCTGAAGCACCTCGAAAAGGGCGCGGTGTTGTTTAAGCACGATGGGCCGCTTCGCCTCGGTGGGGTGCGCCGTCAGCACCACGTCCACCTGGATTTCGCCCAGGCGTGCAGCAACAGTTGTTTCGTCACGGCCCAGCCGTTGCATTTCCTGGAGCGCTCTTCCCCACAAGCCGGGTTCATAGAGGACGCCATGTTGCACTTCCCCGTAGCGCCGCGCCTGGACCGCGGCGCTTTCCTCCACGAGGTTGAGCAACTGGAATGCAATCGAAAGCACTTGCAACTCCCGGTTGACTTCGCGGTGGCCCCGCAGGGTAGTCGGCGGCGCCGGGACGGGTGGGTTCACCCACGGCAGCACGCGCGCCAGCGCTCCTTCGCCGAGATCTTCCAACACTTCGCGAAAGGCGGAGATGAGGTAGAGCAGATCCTGATCGATACGCCGGAACCAATTGCTGTGCACGTCATCTAATGGCATAGCGGGGCTTCCAATTATTCGCCGCCTGCCAGGTAGGGCATGAAAAGCGAAGCAAGACTCAGGATCAGGAAGAACCCGCACATGTCGGTGATGGTCGTCAGCAGTGGGCCGGACGCGAGCGCGGGATCGACTCTTAGCCGGCGCATAGCTAACGGAATGATCCCGCCCATGGACACCGCGAGCAATGTATTCAGCGCCAACGCCGCCCCTACAACGAGGCCGAAAAAGAGGTTTCCTTCATAGGCCAACGCCACCACGGCAATCAAGATCCCGAGCACCAGTCCATTTATAATCCCGACACTAGCTTCTTTCAGCCAGACGTGGACGAGGTCCAGGGGTTTGATCAGGCCCAAACTCAACTCGCGCATGCTGACCGCCACGGCCTGATTTCCGGAGCAGCCGCTCATATCGGAGATGATGGGCAGGAACACCGCAAGGGCAATTACCTGTGCAAGCGTGTCCTGATAGAACGCAATGACGGTGGCGCCACACAGATTCAGCAGAATATTGGCGCTCAGCCAGGACAGACGCCGCTTCGAGCGCAGCCATAGCGGCATGCTGCGCAGTTCTTCTTCTACGATGCCTTGTGAGCGGAGATAGTCCTGTTGGGCCTTGTCGCCCAAGGCCTCGCGAAAGTCGCGCCGGCGAAGCACGCCCACCAGGCGGCGCTCGGCATCCAGCACGGGCACCCCCAGGAAATCGCGCTCGTCAAAAAACTCCGTCAAACTCTCCAGGCTGTCTGTATCGCAGACGAACAGGGGGTTCTTAATCATGATGCTGTGGATGGGCGTAAGCGCGGGCGTCATCAACAAATCGCGCAGCGGCAGCACCCCCAGAAGCTTGCGCTCCTGGTCCACCACATACGAATACTGAATGCTGTAATGGGCGTATTCGTCCGCATGCCGCCGCAGATCGTCTATAACTTCTCCGGTGGTGGCGCGCTCGGGAAACGCCAAAAGCTCTGTAATCATTAAGCCGCCGGCAACATCGGCGGGATAACTGACCAGCCGCCGCGCATCCTCGGCGGCCTCGCGATCCATTTCCTGAAGGATTTCCTCAAGCTGTTCCTCGTCCAACTCTCCCAGCACGTCGGCGGATTCGTCACTCGACATCTCGCTGAGGATGTCCGCCGCCACTTCCGGCGCCAGATGGCGCACAAGGTCAGTCGCTTGGGCATCGGGTAATTCCTCCAGGAGATCGGCAGCCTTCTCGGGCTCCAACAAGGTCAGGATCTGGGCCCGCCCTTCTGCGCTCAACCGGGAAATGGCACGCGCGCTGTCCCGCGGGCCGAGCACGTCGATTTCGGCGAGAACTGCCGCCGGTTCACCGGCTTCGATCAGTTCCTCCAGTTTGACCCAGGGGGCCAAATCCAATTCAGACGACATTCGGAAGGTCCTCTTGGTGAAAAAGAACTCGAGACAAAAGGATTGAGAATGATCCCGGGGCGCCTCGGTCAAGAAATGTACGGTCACGGGGATAAACTTACGTTGCCGTTATCTCAATTCCGTAACGACTCACGCAACCGGAGCAAAGTCTCCACGCCCTGCCGCAGCACTTCATCTGGGGCGGCAAATGAAATTCGGAAATGCGTCTTCCTATTGGAGAAGACACTGCCAGGGATGATCAACAGGTTGTTTTCAATGGCCGTGCGCACGAAGGCATCGCCATCGCCGTCCGGCGCTTCAGGAAAGATATAGAAGGCCCCGCCCGGTTTGGTCACCTGGAAAGCCTCCTTCAGTCCGTTGTAGACGATGTCGCGCTTGCGGCGGTACGCCTCGATTTTGGGACGCATGTCCGCGCGCAACGCCTCCACGGCCGCCTTCTGCGCAAACGACGGCGCGCAGACAAACGTGTACTGCTGCAGCGTGTTCATGGCCTGAATAATCGCCTCGGGTCCGGCAGCATAGCCCACCCGCCAGCCCGTCATCCCCGCCGACTTGGAGAATCCGTTCAGCAACAGAAGTTGATCGTACATCCCCACCATCGTGGCCGGGTGCTCATCATACAGCAGGGCCTCGTAGATCTCGTCCGTAATGACCAGCAGGTTGTGCCGCTTTGCCACACGGGCGAGCGCCTCCAGTTCCACCGCGTTCAGCGTGACCCCCGTCGGGTTCGAGGGGGAATTCACAATGAGCAACTTGGTCTTCTCCGTCACCGCCGCTTCCACCGCCTCGGCCTTCAATTTGAACGTGGGATACGTGTCCACCGCCACCGGAACGCCGCCCAGCAGCCGGACCAGGTGCCGGTACATGACGAAGTAGGGGTCTGCAAAGATGACCTCATCGCCAGGGTTCACCGTCGCGAGCAGCGCCAGGTAGAGGCCCCCGGAGACCCCCGAGGTGATCATCACGTGCTTCAGGCCGACGTGAAACCGCTCCTCGTAATAGGCGCTGGCGGCCTCGCGCAGCTCCTCAATTCCCCAGGTCTGCGTGTAGGAATTGAAACCGCCCCGAATATTTTGGATCGCCACTTCCTTGACGGCCTCGTCCACGTCATAATCGGGCTGGCCAATGCTCAGATTGATCGGGTCCTTCATCTGCGCCGCCAGCGCAAATACCTTGCGGATGCCACTGGCGTCAATACACGACATGCGATCGGCCAATAGATTCATACTTCCTCCGTCTGGGGTAGCCGCGCCTCCGCCGAACACGCAACTCCGTGTCCTTCTTGTGGCGACAGGGTCCGCCACATCGGTAGACGTCGATGCGTCCGGCGTGGGCAGGATAAGGGAAGAATTTTAGCGGCCATGACTCAGCATCGCAAGAAATATTGCATTTCCAAGCATTTACAAATGGATTTTGGTTGTGTTGACCTACCAGGTATGGCACAATATCAGCAAAAGAGGGGGTTAACCCTTGTCAGAAAAAGGAACCGGAACGTCCATCGTGTCAACGCTCACCTTCATGAAAGAGGTGATCCTCGCCAACCGCAGTACTGGCGCACTCGCCCCAAGCAGCAAGGCCCTCGCGGAAATGGTCACCAATTCTGCTGACGTCGCCAATGCCCGCGTGATTGTCGAATTTGGGCCTGGAACCGGGGTCTTCACCAAAGTCATTGAGCGCAAGATGCGCCCCGATGCCCTCTTTATCGCGCTTGAAGTCAACCCGGAATTCGTCAAGGCCACGCGGAAATCGTGCCGCAAGGTGCATGTCTATCACGACGGCGCCCAAAACACGCGGAAATACTTGCAACAACATGGGGTCGAGCACTGCGATACCATTATCTCCGGCTTGCCCTGGAGCCGCTTTTCCGATGAACTGCAGGACGAAATCCTCGATGCCACCTTCGATGTGCTGCGGCCGGGTGGCAAGTTCATCACCTTCGCCTACTCCGCCAGCCCGCTCCTGCCCAGCGGTAAGAAATTTTTCAAGGGCAAACTCCAAAGAAAATTCAAACGCGTGACGCGCTCGAAACAAATCTGGAAGAACTTCCCCCCTAGCGTCGTGTACGTTTGCCAGAAGGGATAGTCGCTTGACCCCCTCGCGGGCGGGAAGGCCTCGCTGCCGTCCCACTCTGGCAACTTTTGCAACCCCCTCCATTCCCCCTTATACTGCTTCCATTAGCAGTGGGGAACCGCCTGTATGCAATCCGAAGACAGAATCATCCATTTTTCCACCGAACTCATCCACGGACCGGCGGCGCTCAAGAAGGACGCGCTCCAACGCCTGTACTTCGAGTTGTCCCAGACCCGCCACGGGTATGACAGCACCGACTTCAGCAATCCACTCCAGTGGCGTTTCTACTCCCGGCAAGGCCAGAAAGCGCAATCGATAGCCCTGTTTCTTCCCGATCGGGTGGTGCTCATCGAAGAATGGGCCGCTATTCCCCTCAGTGATTTCTTGGAAAAAGCACGGGAGTTTACGGCACGCGTGCTCACGGCCCGCCAAGTGCCGCGCATCCTGGCCCACACGGCGACCATCCGTTCCACCTTCGCCTTGACCCATTATGACGATTCAAGGGTGTTTCTCTTGGACCATGTCTGCCGCCAGGAGGGGCGCATCGGGCCGTTCTTCCAGCGGCCGCTTTCCGTGGGCGGCCTGCGCTTCGTCCTGCCGGAAACCAACGAACACAATGGCGCGTACCACCTGATCATCGAGTCTTTCCGGCATAGCCGAAACGAAGTCTTCGTCGAAGTAAAAGGCATTTTTGGGCGGCAACAGGTCGGATCGGAGGACACTGAAATCCTCCTTACCAATATCCGCGGCGTGCGTAACTTCATTAGTGAGAGGATTTATCCCTACCTCAACCAGTTTGACAGGCCCCGGGAAGAGGTGTTGTGAGGATTTCCAGGGTGCCCGCGCACTCCCCCAGACCGGTCTGATCAGTCCGACAGATCCGACCAGTCTGACAGGCCGGCAAGACAGATCAGCGTCTTACGGCAAGGGACCTGTGCGCCTCTCTTTTTCCCCGGCGTGTAAACCCTTAACCGACAAGGTGCGTTAGCTAAGTGAATTTCAACCAGGCGGACAACTTGGCCGAGAAAACCGACACCGAGTTGGCCCTCGCATTGAAGGCGGGCGATGAGCGCGCCTTCGATGAACTGGTGCGCCGGTATCAGGGCCGGGTCTTTGCCGTCGCCTTTCGCCTCACGGGCAACCGGGAGGACGCCTTGGATGTCACGCAAGAATCGCTCCTGAAAGCGTATCGGAAAATTGAAAGCTGGCAGCCCACGGGCGGGTTCCTTCCCTGGCTCCTGCGCCTGACCTCAAACCAGGCCATCGACCAGTTGCGCCGCCGCAAGCGGCAGCGGCAGGAACGCCTGGATGAGGCGTTCGTGCCCACCAGCGAGAAGGCGCCCGTGGAGCCGTATGTCATGGCGGTGGAGACGGCAGCGCGTGCCCAGGAGATTGACGACCGCGTGCGGAAGGCCCTCGGGGTGCTTTCGCCGACCCAGAAGATAGTGTTTATGTTGCGCCACTACGAAGGGCTGCAACTGTCCGATATTGCGACGGAAATCGGGTGCACGGTGGGCAGTGTGAAAGTGCATTTGTTCCGCGCCCTGAAGAAGCTTCGTGACGAGTTGGGCGATCTATACGGGCCATAACGGCAGGAAGGATTGGGTGCATGTGGGGATGTGAACGGTTCCAGGGGCAGTTGGCCGCGGCACTCTATGAGCCGCTCTCCCTCCAAGAGCAGGCCGAACTGGACGCCCACCTGGAAAAGTGCGCCGCCTGCCGTGCGGAACTAAATGCGCTACGCTCCCTGGTGAAGGCCATTCCAGTCCCTGAAGTCCCCTTTGAAGACGATTTGCTGCCCACATTGCGTGCGAAGCTAACGCATGACAAAGTCTTTGTGTTGTCCTATTGGAAGATCGCCCTGCCTTTGGCCGCGGCCTTTCTTGTGGTGTTTTCCCTGTGGAAAGTGGATCAGCCGTCAATACCGGCCGAAGCGCCTCCGGTGCAGGTCGCCGCGATGACCTCCCCCGCTGAAGCCGCCCTGGCGCACGCCGCGGAATTGACGGCGAAAGGAAATTACCAGGGCGCGTTTGACCTCCTGAATGAAGCGCTGCGGGCACACTCCGGGGACGGCCAGGCCGGAGCACTGCAGATGGCTCTGGCCGACCTGGAGTTCAGCCGATTCCAACACTACGACCGCGCCTACGAAGCGTATGCCAACTTAAAGACGCAGTACTGGGAAACGTTCCGCAAACACCCCATGAATGGGGAGCGCATGAATCTGCTGGACGAGGCGCGGCAACGGGAGTTTGAAGCACTCTATGCCATTGATCGCTCGCGCGATTCCTTTGAAGGACTCGAGCAAATCGTGGCCCAGTACCCGGCCACCTATGTGGCCAGTCTGGCCGTGGATTCCATGAAGCAACTGGTCCTGCAAACAGAGCAGGAACAGTTTGAGACGGAAGTGGCGGCGCTCGAGCGCGTCCGCGAGCGGTGCACCCAGGCCGCCGCCGTCGCCCAAGTGAGCCTTGCCTTGGGTAACCGCTATTGGAAGGAATTAAATGATCCTGCCACCGCCCGCGACCTGTTCATTGACGTGAGCAAGACCGAGTCCACGGCGCTGGCCAAGGCGGCCGAACAGGCCTTGGACGAACTGGACCAAGCGGCACACCAGCCCTAGAAATCTCTTAAATCCTGTTCTTGAAATCGTCTTTACCGGCGCGCCACCCCTGTGTTAAACTTCTTGTGGCGTAAAGACTTATAG
>JACPGD010000454.1 GCA_016182645.1 Candidatus Hydrogenedentota bacterium
CCCACGGCGTCATATTCCTGATAGAACACGGCCCGGCCAGCGGCGTCCGTGACGCTTTCGAGGCGGCCATTCGTGTAGTACGCGAAGTCCAATCGGCGCGTGCCGGCGATGACGGCGGTAACCTGGCCCCGGTCATTGTTCTGGTTCTGATCGTCGAGGTCATACTCATACGTCACCGGCGCGAAGGCTGGGTTCTGCACATCAGGCACGGTAACGGTCCGCGGCAAGAAGTTGCTGTCGTATTCGTAGCGCAGGCTGCGCCCCCCCGCCGTCAGCACATGGATCTCCCTGTCCAGCATAAGATGGTCCACGAGCAGGTCGTTGCCATCGACGGAAATGGTGTCGTTAATCCTGTCGTCGCCCACATAGGCCCGTGCGGCGGCATAGCTGCTGAACAACCCGCTTGGCGTGCTGGCCGTCATGCTCTCCACGAAATCCGTCTTATACATCGGGTCGGCGCCAATCGACACGGTCGATTCCATCCCGCAACTGGCCGTGGTCCTGATCACCTTGCCGCCAGACGAGATTTCCGTCTCGCTCGCGGCGCCGCTCGGGCCGGTCACCGTCACCAGCAACCCGCCATCTGCCTGCTGGTCCTGCTGGTACGTGGTAATGTCGCCCTCCGCCGTCGTGACCGTAATGTCCGCGTCCCCATTCGCGTCCACCTGCCGGTCATAGTTCCAGTGCCCGCCCTCATTATTAGGATCAGGATCCAGATCCCGAATGTCCGTCACGCGGCCGATGGCATCAAACGTGTGCCGGAACCAGTTCCCGTTCGGCTTCTTCTCCCGCGTCATCAGCAGCTACTGTCCTACCGCAATTGGTGTACGTGTTTTTTCCAGTTAGCCTAACCTCATCGGAAGTCAGTGGCTGCCAAAATTTTTCAGCCTATGATCCAAAGCCACCGAAATACAATTGGGGCACTTATCCAGCCTCCCGCAATTGCACCCGCAAGGGCAATACTCCCCGTTGCTAGTTGTAGACAGCCCAGTTCATAGGCGCGTTCGCCGGTGTAATAAATACGCCGCCCCTTTACATACCAGCGTCTGGTCTTGATGGCATTCCATCCCGGACGCATGAACCAAACGATGAGTGGACTTCCAATGAGTGAAAAAAGGAGGAGTATTGTGGCAGGGATGATTTCATGATTTTCCATTTTCTGACTGTCTCACCAAAAGTTGCACCGACCGCCATCTTCCGGTTTCGGACACGTATCACCGCCTTCAGGTCCAGACATCAAGTTGCGTCCGTATTGCCCGCCGGCATCCAGAGCGCCCCCCAGGGCACCACCTAATGCCGCAGCCCCAGAACCTCTGGCGGTAGGTGAAAGTGCACGCGTGATGGGAGTCAGCTCCCGGAACCTGAAATTGGTCAACGTTGCGCCGACCGTCCTCGTTGCGTTTTGAAAGACCGCGTTGCCAATTCCGCCCCCAATTGCGCCTGCGGTTGCGGAAATCGTGACGGACCAACCAGTGATTTCCTGATCGTTGATGTATGAAATCCCTATGTTTGAGGCTATTCCTGCTCCCGCGCCAAATAGGGCTCCTACAGCCGCTCCGCCAGGGATAGTTGAAATAACCCCCGCAAGCCCACCAATGGCACCACTCTGCACCACATCCCAGAAGTCACCACCACTGCAGTAAGAAGAGATGGCCCCAACGGCTGCACCTACCCCAAAGCCAATTGCCTGAACAATCCATTGCCCCGCAGGGTCGGAAAAATGAATGGGGTTATTAGCAACGTACCCGTACAGATTCACATCCCCGCCGGCGAAGCCGATGGGGTCTTTGGCGGTCCAGCGGCCGGTTTTGGGGTCGTAGTCGCGGAAGCCGAAGCGGACGAGGCCGGTGGTGCGGTCGTGGAGGCCGCCGGCGAAGCCGAGGGGGATAGTGACGGCAAGGGAGCCGAACTCGGAGAGGATGTTGCCGAAGGAGTCGTAGGTGACCTCCTTGATCTTGTTACTGCTCGCGTCGAAGACCGCACGGAGCGAGCCGACCTGGTCGTAGGCGAGGTAGTACGTGGCGCTGTTGTAGGTCATGGCGATGGGCAGGCGGCCACCGGCGTACCCGAAGCGCAGGACGAGGTTGTCGGAACCGTCGTAGATGGCCAGAAGTCCCTGGTTCATCCCGGCCCATAGATACTTCTCCACCGTGGACCAGTTGCCGCCTTGTTTCACGCGCTTGGCGACGCGCCACCCGAGCGCGTCGTGGTCGTAGGCGACTTCCTGGATCGTCCCTGACGGGAAGACGACGCCGAGCAATTCGCCGCGAGAGGAGTAATCGTAGGCCGTGGTGCCGGCACTCTCGACTTTGCTGGTCAGGAACCCGTCGGCGTCGTAATTGTAATCGGCGATGAGGTTGGCTGGGATTTGGTTGGTGCTGTTATAGACCATGTCCAGGCGGTCTTCGTCATCGTACGTATAGGTCCGCAAGACGCCCTCCACCGTCTGTTGCGTCTGATTGCCGTTGGCGTCGAAATCGTAATCTTCAAAGGCAGTGCTGTTCTTGGTGACGGTGTCCAACTGGCCGAGATCCGTGTGTAGGTATAGGCGTAGCCGGTGGTCGTCCCGGCAATGGTCTCCGATTTTGCCGTGATCTCCGCCGATTACGGGTCGAAAGTCAGGTCCCAGCTTGCCTTGGACACCGACTGAATGCTGTAGTTGAGCGACTCAACCTCCGCGTAGCCATTGCGCCATTGTCTTAGGTGCTTGGGAAAGCATGATACACGATTGTCCTTCCGCTTATACGCGGCACCGAAAACGTGAAACGAACATACGACATTCCGCCCACTTGGTGCCAAACATCAACACTTTGGTACTCACAGGTAAAGTCCCATAGAAGGAGCCTGCGACTTTGGATTATTCGCGATTTGCTGAAAAGTACATGCCATAAATCCTTCTCAATACTCTCCGCAAAACTAGGTAATTTATCCACCAAACCGTACCACTTATACCAGAATTTTTCACCACTGCAGCAACTGCGAAGTTGGGCTTCTAGCATGACTTCACCCTCTTCTTCCCGAAGTCTAAATGAATATTCTGATTGGGAAGAACTACGAAATGCAACGACTTCTCCTCCACCCGAGACCGCAAATGGTCCCTCGGAAGGCAGGGCACGAACCAAGTTAATAAGTCTCTCATCCACCCTTTAGCGCTCCGCGATTATTTCCTCCACCATATCCTGAACAGATCTATGTGCGGATTGCTCCTGAATCTTGCCACCCAGTCGCCTGCAATTCGAAATACCCAACCCTCCTGCCGCCCAATACCAACGCGTAGATATCGATTGCTGTTAACAAGACCTCCCGGCCGAAACAGGGCACCTCCCCCGGCCACCGCAGTTTCACCTCCAATGATGCAGACGGCGGCTCCAGTTGCCCCGACTGCGGCGCCAGCACCGGCCATTGCACCGTATGATTCTACCGGATAGCGATCGCGATTTGCCCAAGCCTGACCAATGCTGGACCTCTCCCAGGCATCTGGCGCGAACGGGTGCCAGGCAGCGTACGAATTGTCTTGAAGACTATCCCAAAAGCCTCCCGCAAATGAAGTAACCACGTTCCACCCGAAGCGCTCACCGCTCGGGTCGACAAAACTTATCGGATCGGCAACAACGTATGCGTACAGATTCACATCCCCTCCCGCGAAGCCGATCGGGTCTTTGGCGGTCCAGCGGCCGTTGTTGGGGTCGTAGTCGCGGAAGCCAAAGCGGACGAGGCCGGTGTCGCGGTCGTGGAGGCCGCCGGCGAAGCCGAAGGGCGGCGTGATGCCGAGGCTGCCGCCGTCGCTGAGGATGTTGCCAAAGGAGTCGTAAGAGATTTCGTGGACATTGTTGCCGCTGGTGTCGAAGACGGCGCGGAGGGAGCCGACCTGGTCATAGGCGAGGTAGTAGGTGGCGGAGTCGTAGGTCATGGCCATGGGCAAGCGGCCACCGGCGTATTCGAAGCGGAGGATCAGGTTATCCGCGCCGTCGTAGACCGCGAGGAGGCCTTGGTTGATGCCGGCCCAGAGGTATTTCTCGCTGATGTCGCCATCGACTTTCTTGGCGACGCGGCGGCCCAGGGCGTCGTGGAGATATTCGATCTCCGTGCTGTCTGGCAGGGTGACGGAGAGAAGTTCACCGAGCGATGAGTAGTCGTATGTGGTGACGTCACTGCCATCGGTCTTGGCGGTCAGGAACCCGTCCACGTCGTAATCGTAGTCGGCCACCTGCACGGTCTTTGGTTCATCGCTAAAGATGCCTTCCAGCCGGTCCTCCGCATCATAAGAAAGCCAACGCTCGATCCCATTGACCTTCTGGTACTCGCGATTGCCGTTGGCGTCGTAGAGATACTCCTCGACGATGGTGCTGTTCTTTGTCACTTCCTCCAACTGCCCCAAATCACTGTAGTCATAGCCATAAGTCGTGGTCGTCCCGGCAACGGATTCGGTCTTCGCCGTGATCTCCGCCGAGTACGGGTCGAACGTCAGGCCCCAACTCGCCTTGGAGACAGACTGGATCTGGTAATCCAGCGCATCCATTTCCGCCCAGGCATTGAAGCCGGGGATCATTTCAAGCGTGCCATCGTAGATGCTATACGGCAGGCCGGTGCCGCTGTCGCGCGCGATGCCGAAGGCACCGGAACCCGTCA
>JACPGD010000050.1 GCA_016182645.1 Candidatus Hydrogenedentota bacterium
CGCCGTAAGCGGAGGTTTTCGCCGAAGACCATGGTCTCGCGCATCTCGCCCGAGACGCTCAGGACGTACCGATCGCCTTCCCATTCCTGGGTGACGTGGACATTGCGCGCGGGCGTATGCCCGATGCGCCCATGCAAGCCATTGCCCAATAACGCGCTCTCCGGGCGGGGCGCGCCGACGTGCGTGAGGCCGCAGGTAGTCACCAATCCGCCAAAGTAACTGCGCAGCCAGCGGATGCCCTCCGGCTCAAAGTATTGCGGTGCAACATCTCCCGTCGTCGAGCGCCAGCCCATGGCCTTTCCCTGAAACGAGGCCGACGCAATGTCCAGGCAGCGGTCGAGCAGCACGGTTATCTCCAATCCTGAGCCCGTGTGGAAAAGCGCCGCCCGCGCCGGGCGCTCATTCGCGTCGTCTAGTTGCACGGCGCGCACCCCCGCCACCTGATCCATATTGCCCACGCTGCGTCGTAACTGGTTGACATTCAATTTCTTGCCATAGATTTCCATCAGTTGTCTCCCCATCGAAAGGCCAGGTTTCCCGTTGCCGCTAAGATACCCGCCCTCCCCTGGACACGCAAGTTTTGGCGCTGCCGGCCTCAGACTTGATCTTCCGGCGCTAAATAGGCATAAGATAGGATGTTACCGGGGCTTGCTGGCAGTATTCGCACGTCGTATAATTGCAAGTCATTCGGTATTGGCCTTATCGGTGATTACGTCGTTTGAGGCTCAGGGCGTAGCGAGGAAGGAGGACTCATGCCCGTTACAATGACAAAGCGCGAGTTGGTGATTCGGGTGGCGAATAACCTGGGCATGACGCAGAGTGACATCGCCAAGATTATTGAAGGCACCTTTGACGCCATCTCCGAGGCACTCGCCGAAGGGCATCGCTGGGAATTGCGAGACTTCGGTGTCTTTGAAGTGAAAACGCGTGCGTCACGCATTGGGCGCAATCCCCGCACCGGAGACCAGGTCCCTGTTCCTGAACGGCGCGTGGTGACGTTTCGGCCGGGTAAGAAGATGAAGGAAATGGTGGCCACGGGGGACCTCACTATCGCGCAAGCGGCCGAAGCGGCCGAGCGTGCCGCTAGTGAAGCGGGCCTGCCTGCGCCGTCGCCCCCTGCGGCCACCGGGCCCGTGACAGGGGGATGAATCATCTTACGGACTGTGCCGGGGGGGACAGGCATTACCGGGATGCCTCAATTCGCGCCGTGCATCCATAGCGAAGGGATGCCCGTACATTCTTCCCCCGGACTGTCCTGTGGGCGAGACGAAGCGCGCTTGGCACGCGTCTCGTCCATAAGAAGCTTTTTCGAGTGGGTTTTGCCTGAATTCCTGGGATTCTGAATGCAAATCGGGGAAGATCGGTCGGATCGAACTCATCGGACGTGAGACAGTAGGGAAGCTCGGTGCTAGTGCATATGCCGGACTAGCGTGATGAAAGCAGTTTCTCAGGCGATCCTGGCGGCCATATTGGGGTCAACGTGACAAGAGATCCTTCGCTTCGCTCAGGATGACCGTGGGTTGATGTCCTTTGTGTAATCTGTGTAGTTATGAACACAAACATGCCCCGCAAGCGGCAGGGCCGCTGGCTTGGAATGCAGGAGAGGCGCGGCATTGTGATTGAGGATAGTTCGCAACATGGCCTGATGACGATCCTCGCCGCGGACACCTCCACGAGCATTAACTCGGTCGCGGTTTGCAGGGGCGGCCAGTTGGTGGCGGAAGTGGTCGTCGAATCGCGCCGTCTGCATTCGGAGCGGCTGATTGGGGTCGTGGACTGGCTCTTGGCGGAAGCTGGCCTAAGCCTGGATCAGATAGAGGTGCTCGCGGTGTCGCATGGCCCCGGTTCCTTTACTGGGTTGCGCATTGGGGTCGCGACGTGGAAAGGACTGGCCTTCGGACTGAAGAGGCCTTTGGTGGGGGTACCCACCCTGGATGCCCTTTCGCGCGCCGGTGTATTTGAAAACGCCGTGGTCTGCGCCGTGCTTGATGCGCGCATGCACGAAGTTTTCGCGGCGGCCTATCTCTTCGAGCAGGGGCGGCGCACGAAGATAGTCCCTGACGCCGTGTGTCCCATTGAGGTCTTCCTCGGGCAGCCCCAGCTTCAAGGGCGCCCGCTCGTTTTTCTGGGCGATGGCGCCAGAAACTACGAGGACCGAATTCGTGCAAGGTGTCCTCAGGCGGTGTTTGCCGCATCGCATTGCGCGGTGCCGCGTGCAGCCGCCGTGGCGGCCGAGGCGTTGGATCTCCTGGAGCAGGGTGGGCCCAGCGAGGCCGCCCTCGTGTCTCCCATTTACTTGCGGCAATCCCAGGCTGAACAGGACCGCGAACGTGCTCTTGCGGGGGCTTCGCCCTTATGAGTGTGTCAGAAGAGAGCCGCCTGCATTTCCTCCCGCTCCGGCCCGATCATATTCCACACCTCATCGAGATGGAGCACGAGGCCTACCCTGATCCCTGGAAGCACGGGATGTTCCGGCAGGAAATCACCAACGCGACGTCGTTCTTCCGTGTTGTCTATTGTGACGATGTACTCGTCGCCTATGGTGGATTCTGGCTCATGGTGGATGAGGCGCACATCACCAAGGTGACCGTGGACCGCCGCTATCGCGGCCAGGGGATTGGCCATGAGTTGATGATGTACCTGCTCGAAGAAGCGGTGACGCGGGGCGCCCATACGGCGCGGCTCGAAGTGCGGGAGAACAATTACGCCGCGCGCCGTCTCTATGAACGGCTGGGCTTTCATTCTGTCGGTTTGCGCAAGGGCTATTATGCGAAAACGAACGAAACCGCGATCGTCATGGCCCGCACCCTGAGGGATTTTTGACGGTGCCTTCAACGAATCAACCACCGTACACACTGACTTCCGGCGTACCACTGGGGGGTATTGGCGCGGGCGCCGTGGAATTGGGCCGGGACGGGCGGTTCCGCAACATCACCATCAACAACAACCGCTGCGCGGACACGCGCATCCCCGTCTCCCCGGCTTCACTCCTCGCTGTTCGCGTGGCCACCGAAGAAGGCATTTATTCGCGGATTCTGCAACTCGAGTTTACCGCGCAGAAAGAGCCCACGGAACCGGCGCGGCTGAAATCCTCCGAATACGAATGGCGCGGGCTTTATCCGCGGAGCGACTTTCACCTCACCGATCCCCACTGTCCGGCCAGCCTGCACTGGAGCGCCATGGCGCCCATCGTCCCCTACGATGCCCAGGCCTCCAGTCTGCCCGCGTTGCTGGTCAGGTTGCGGCTTGCGAATGCTCAGAGCTACCCGCTGGATATCGCCGTTGTTTTCAACTGGGAGAACCTGGTGGGGTTGACCAAGGCGCGGGTCCCGGCCACGTTGGCGCCTATCGTGCCCGAAGAAGTGCGCCCGAAAGCGGAGACCTGGGGGGTCGCCGCGCCGCCTCCGGAGGAGACGCCGGAAGGCGAGGCGCCCGCTGCCCCGGAGAAGAACGGCCTCTTGTTCGGCGACCTTGCGGCAGTCAGGGACAATGCCGACGGCCAATACTGTCTGGCGGTCCGGCCTCACGCGGGGACGTCTTCCTCGGTGCTGACGTGGGACCACGATCATCTTGGCGACTGGCGTGCGTTCTGGAGCGCCTTTCAAATGGAAGGCGTCATTGCGGGCGCGGCTTTGCGCGGGCAGGCCAAGAAATCCGGCGCGGTG
>JACPGD010000455.1 GCA_016182645.1 Candidatus Hydrogenedentota bacterium
AGAAAGCGGGTCATCACCTCGTGTTCATCCTCCCGGTCGGCCCGATGGGCATGTACCGCTGGGCGGTCTATTTCCTGACGGAGTGGAAGGTGGACTGCAAACACGTGCACGGATTCAATATGGACGAATGGAGCGACGCCGCAGGCAACACGCTGCCCGGCAATGATCCCGGCGCGTTCCAAAATGCGATGGAAGGCGCGTTTTATGGCCCGCTGGGCAAACTGACCGTGCCGAAAGGTCAGCGTCATTACGCGACCAAAAAAGCACTGCCGAAATTTGGCGAGCAGATCCGCGCGCTGAAAGCCGAGGGTGGGCGTCTGGTGACGGTGTTCGGCGTCGGGCGGGTCTGCCACATCGCCTTTTGGGAACCGCATTTCGCGAAGGAGTACGCGTCGGTCAACGAGTGGAAACAGGCGGAGTTCCGGCTGGGCGCGCAATTACACCCGCTCACGATCGAGCAGAACGCGATCACCAGCTTTAAGAGCCGGACCACGCTCGTGCCCACGCGCGCCAACACCGTCGGGCCGGGCCTGTTCCTGAAGTCGGACAAGATTATCGGCGGCTGCGACGGCGCCTTGGGCCGCGGCATGATGTGGCAGGGCATGTCGCTCTGGGCGACCCTGCATCATGAACCGACGCCCTGGCTGGCGAGCACGTTTATGCCGACGTTGGCAGGAAAGTTGTTCTTCCTGAAAGAACTGGCTGGCCCGCTCGAACCGGAGTGCAATTAGGAGTGCGGAATGCCTAGTGCGGACCCAAGTCGTAACTCCCCAACTCCTCCCGCTCGGTAGGCCGCTCGTTCCCAAGTGCAATTCTGCGCACCCCTACTGCGGCGTCAGCCAGTCCTCCATACGCAGCCCTGGGACCTCGATGTAGTCTTGGGTGTTATGAGTGACCAACGTCAACTCATGCACGAGGGCTGTAGATGCAATGAGTAGATCCATTGCAGGCGTGGACTTCCCTCGATCTAGTTGAGCGGCCCTGATTTCGCCGAACCTGCGGGCGACATCCATGTCCACGTGGAGCAATGTCATGTCGCTGAGAAAGTCCAAAAGCCCTTGGGGCCGCGCCGGGGGCGATTTGGCACGAAGCACCCAAGCGAACAATTCGGCAACGGTAATGGTGGAAATGTGCAGACGTCCAGCGTATTGCATCACCTTCGACCAGACACGAGGGTCGCCCTTGATGAAGGCGGAACAAATATCCGTATCGAGCAAGTAGCTCACGCGTCCATTTCCGGACGGCCCATCTTACGCTGCCTCCGGTTCCATTCCAGATATTGGTTCACGGCCTCGGCGTCCTCGGCCCACGCGCCAAATGAACGCTTGAGGCCTTCGCCGGGTGCATACGCCCCCCCTTGTGGCAGCGGATACACCGTCACGCGCACCGCCTGACCGTCGGGCAGGCCGGCGTCACCTTCGAGTTCAATGATCCTGCCATGGACCACGCCTCTCAATTCTGGAGTTTGCAGGGCCATATTCGTTGTACTGTCCTTTTGGCGTCAGCAATTGTTCAATCCATGTCAAGATTATAGCCTCCCCGGTCCTATTCCCGCATCCTGCTCGTTCTCTTGTTGTGGCGAGGCCTTCTCAGGATCCCATGGCCAGACGCAGTGCGCGGGCGGCGCCAGCAACGTCGTCTGCCGCGGTGACCGCGGTCACGACGGCGATGTGCCGTGCGCCACGGCCGGCCACTTCGCGTACATTCTCTAGTTTGATGCCGCCCATGCACGTGAACGGAATCCCGAGTTCCGGGGCGATCAAAGAAATTGCGTCTGGGCCGAGCGGGGGCGCAGTGGCCGTCTTGGTGGAAGTGGGGAAAATGGGGCCAATATTCACGTAGCTGGCGCCGGCATGTTCCGCCGCCAGGGCCTGCGAGAGACTGTGGGTGGACGCGCCAATGATCAACTCCGGCGCTAGGTAGCGGGCGGCCTCGACGGGCAAGTCGCGCTGGCCCAGGTGGACCCCATCGGCGCCGGCGGCGAGCGCCACATCGAGGCGATCATCGACCAGCAACAAGGCGCCTACCTCTTCCGTATGCACCCGAAAAGCCATGACCAGGTCAAACAGGTCCGCGGTGTCCATAGATTTCTCGCGCACCTGGATCAGCCGCACGCCGGCGTCGAGACAGGCGTCCAACACCGCCAGCGGGCTGCGCCCGGCACAGAAATCGGAGGTAATCACGACATACAGGTCAGTTTCCCGAAACCGGTGCATCCGCTCGATAAGCGTCATCAGCCGCCCCCGACGAAACGCACCAGTTCGAGCCGGTCGCCGTCCTGCAGGTGCGTCGCGGCGAATTCCGCGCGCTCGACGATTTCATCGTTGCGTTGGGCCACGACCGTCTTTGGATTGAGGCCGAGTTGCTCGACCAACGATAGCAGCGTCGCGTCCGCCGCCACGTCTTTCTGTTCTCCGTTCAACAGGATCTTCATGTCAGGCCGAAACCCTTTCCGGCGCCGCCACGGTCCGCTTTGCCGTGAACACAAACTCGCGCACCAGGTACTGCTTGTACTCGTTGTCATTGAGCGGCCCAATGTCCATCCGCCCGAGGTGGACAAAGCCGTCCGGCGCGCGCGGAAAGGCGTCGGGCGGATCCATGGCGAGCGCGCTGGTGCGCTCCACCTGGAAGCCAATGCGCTGCAGCAGGCGGAGCAGTTCGGAACCGGTAAAGAAGCGCAAGTGCGCCCGCGCGAGCGGTCCCTCCGCCGTGTATTCCCAGTGTCCCTCGATCATCGGTACAAAGCAGCGATGATATTGAATGTTGGGCGCGGTGACCACAAACGTGCCGGCGTCACTCAGCAAAGGATAGAGCCGTTGCAGAAAGGGTTCGGGGTCCCGCAACCGTGCGAGCACATCGTGACACAGGATGCAGTCAAACTGGTCCGGCTCAAAGGGCAACTCCATGCTGAATGGATTTCCCATAAGAACGCGGTCATAGTGCGTCGCCGCGGGCCCCGCAAGGACAGCGTCCCGCGCCAGCCCCACAATCTCGCTTGCCCCGTGGGCACGCAAGGCCGCCGTGCGCACGGGCGGGCCGCAAGCACAATCCAGGACGCGCACGGCCCGCGCCGGGAAATGGAGTGCCAGGGACGCTTCCAATTCGCTCTCTTGGGTTGCAGGCATGTGGTCGTTTCTCGGCCCGGACGGCTCGGCCGGATTGGACTAATCGGACACGCTCCATTCACGTGGGCAACGGCCACTTCGGTTGCGCTGCCCTTCAAAAAACAGTACAGTACCGGCGGGAGGAACGCAACCTATGAAAGCCACCTTCACGGGGGGGACCGCTCTTATTCTGACGCTGGTGCTGGCCGCGTGCGGCGGCCCGCCCGCACCTGCGCCAGGGACGCCTCCGCCGGCCAATCAAAAGACGGTGGGCGCTTCGCTCCTGACACAGACCCATGTTTTCTATCAGGACATGGTCGAGGCGATGCAAGCGGCGGCCACCGCGAACAACCTCAACCTGCGCATTCAATACGCCGAATTTGACACGCGCCGCCAGAACGATCAGATCGACACGTTTCTGGCCCAGGACGTGGATGCGTTGCTGATTGCGCCGACCGATTCGAGCGGCATCGCGCCAGTCATCGCTCAGGCGAGCAGCCAGGGCGTGCCCGTGTTTACAGTGGACATCGCCGCGCCCGGCACGCAGACCGTCTCGCACATTGCCTCGGACAATGAGAAAGGCGGCTTCCTGCTCGGGCAATACCTGGCCAAACTGCTGAATAACAGGGGCAAAGTGGCGATTATTGATCACCCGATTGTCACGTCGGTGCAGGACCGGACGCGGGGGTTTGAGAATGCGCTGAAGGGGACGGAAATAACCATCGTACAGCGCGTGCCCGGCGATGGCCAGCGCGACAAGGCGTTCCGCGTCGCGCAGGACCTGCTCCAGGCGCAACCCGACTTGAACGCAATCTTTGGCATCAATGATGATTCAGCCTTGGGCGCGCTGGCGGCCATCGAGGCGGCCAATCTCCAGGACAAAATTCTGATCGTCGGGTTTGACGGGACGCCGGAGGCCCGGGATCAGATCTTAAAGGGCACGGCGCTCAAGGCCGATGCGGTGCAGTTCCCGAAGAAAGTGGGGGCACAAGCCATCGAGACGGTGGCGGCCGCGCTGAGAGGCGAGCAAGTGCCGCCGCTCGTGCCCGTGCCAGTAGAAATCATTGATCAGGCCAGCCTGCAGGCGGAACAGCCATCCTCATGAGCGACATGATCGAGAGAGCGCCCGCGAGCACCTTCGTGCTCGAAATGCGCGACATCACCAAGCGCTTCCCCGGCGTCTTGGCCCTGGACAAAACTCACCTGGAACTGCGCCGCGGCGAAGTCCACTGCCTGTTGGGCGAGAACGGCGCGGGCAAGTCCACGATGATGAAGATCCTCGCGGGCGCGCTGAAGATGGACAGCGGCGAAATCCTGCTGGACGGCGAGCTGGTCGACATTCAATCGCCCCACCATGCCCAGGAATTGGGCATCAGCATGATCTATCAGGAATTCAACCTGAGCCCGTTCCTCAGTGTGGCCGAGAACATCTTTCTGGGACGCGAACCGCGCCTGGGGCGCACGCCTTTCATCGACTGGCGGCGGATGTATCGCGAGGCTGAGGAGATACTGGCGCAAATTCGCGTGGGCCTCGATGTGCGCCGGCCCGTGAATACGCTCAGCGTGGCGCAACAGCAGATGGTCGAGATCGCCAAGGCGATTTCGGTCAATGCGCGCATTATCGTGATGGACGAACCGAGTGCGACGCTGACCGACCACGAGTTGCGCGCGCTCTTTGATCTTATCAAGACACTCCGCCGACAGGAGATTGGTCTTATCTATATTTCGCATCGTCTCGAGGAAATATTCGAAATCGGCACCCGTGTGACGGTCATGCGGGACGGCCAGACCGTGGCCACCAACAATGTTTACGACCTCACGCGCGACAAGATCATCCAGATGATGGTTGGGCGCGAGTTGAAGGATGAATTCCCGAAAGAACAATTCGAGCGGGGTGAGGAGCGCCTGCGCGTCGCTGGCCTCTCGCGCAAAGGCTTCTTCGAGGACGTTTCATTCAGCCTGTACAAAGGCGAGATCGTGGGACTGACGGGCCTGGTGGGCGCGGGACGGACGGAAGTGGCCCGGGCCATCTTTGGCGCCGACAAGAAAGACACTGGGACTATTTCGCTGGACGGAAAGGCAATCACTGTGCATTCTCCCCAGGATGCCATCTGGCATGGGATCGGTCTACTGACTGAGGACCGCAAGAGTCAGGGCTTGGTGCTGGGGATGACCGTGCGCGAGAACGCGACGCTGGCCAACCTTTCCGCGCTGGTGTGGGGGCCCTTTGTCAGCCGGAAAAAAGAACGGGCCGTTGCCCTGAAGTACGTGGATGAACTGCGGATCAAGACACCCAGCATCGAGCAGGTGGCGCAAAATCTCAGCGGGGGCAATCAACAGAAAGTGGTGCTGGCCAAGTGGCTGTTCACGGATTCGAAAGTGTTGATCTTCGATGAGCCGACGCGCGGAATTGACGTCGGCGCGAAGGTCGAGATTTACAAGTTGATGAATGAACTGGTCCGGCGCGGCGTCGCGGTGCTCATGATTTCGAGTGAACTGCCCGAGGTGCTGGGGATGTGCGACCGCATCCTGGTCATGCATGAGGGCCGCCTGGCCGGCGAACTTCCGCGCGCGGCGGCCACGCAGGAACGGATTATGCAACTGGCAACCGGGGAACGCTTGGCGGCGGTATGAGTGGTGAGTTCTGGGTTCGGAGTTCGGAGGGCTGAGTGCCAGGCTCTGAGTGCTGGTTCCCGGGCGGGCGGGGATGAGTTTTCCAGGACCCACAACCCGCCTCAACACCTCCACGTCCCACAACTCACAGATCACAACTCAGAACTCCCATGCGGAAGGAAACGATTAAACATCTCGGGCTGACCTACGGACCGCTCCTGGCGGCACTCGCGCTGGAGTTCGCCATATTCGAGTATTTGGGCCGGCGCCAGGGCATCCCGTGGTTTGTTTCCACCGACATTTTGATGTTGATCCTGAACCAGTCCGTGGTCTACGGCATCATGGTAGTCGGAATGACCTTCGTCATCATCACGGGCGGCATTGACCTCGCCGTGGGCTCGTTGTTGGCCTGCGCGGGCGTGGCGGCCGCGATGGTGGTGCAATGGGGCGGTGAGCCCGTCTGGGCGTACAACGCACTTGGAGGCGTGGCGGCGCTCTTATTGGGCGCGGGCGTGGGCGCGATTGCCGGCTTCCTGATTACGGCATTCGGCATTCCCCCGTTTATCGCGACACTCGCACTCATGAGCGCGCTGCGCGGCTTGGGCAACCTCGCCACCGACGGGAAGCCCATCTCCCCCTTGCCCCCGGAATATACCTTTGTGGGCCGCTATCAACTTGGGGGCCT
>JACPGD010000051.1 GCA_016182645.1 Candidatus Hydrogenedentota bacterium
GCGAAACTTGCCGCAATGACCGCCGCGCCCAGCAACACTTGGACCTGTTGCACCCGCGGGGGCATGAGGACATAGGGGTTCGCGGATACGAGACCCAATTGCGCATGCAGCAAGACGGGCAGATGTTCCACGACGTGAAGCGCAAACGTTGCCGGTTGTTCCGAGGGCGCCGCGTAGATGCCTGAGTGTTGGATCCCGAATCCAGCCAACGCATAAAAAAACAGATACACCCCCGCCACCAGGCCGTAAGGTAGCAGCGACAGAAATCGCTCTCGTTTCGTCCCGGGATCCAAAAACAGCGCATAGGCCGCCACATAGCCGGCGGCGCCGATCGCCGCTTCACCGCACAACAGACCCAGCGCCATCATCGCCGGCCCCAGAAACCGGAAATACGCGACGGGGACGTCGCGCCTACAGTCTCCGCGGCGCCAATAGTCATGACTCACCAGCGTCAGCACGCCCGCGATTCCAGTCAGCAGCGCATTCCGGTTGGCCAGCCAGCCCACCGGTAATCCATGCGCATCGTCTGCCGCGAAGAAGACCGCCGCCAACCCCGCGACCCACACTGAAGGAATCACACGCCGATAGGCCGCCGCCGCCGCGCCGCACAACGCTCCATACCACAGCAGGCTCTGGAGGTGCATCAGCCACCACTGGCCATCGAGCATGCGAAAGTCCAGGTAATGCGTGAGCGCGCTCAGGGGCCGGAAGAAACGGATGCGGGCATTTGCTGAGGTCCACCATGGGACCAGTCCTGCGTCGATCCTCACCGCGTTTTTCGCCGCGTCATTGCCCGCAAAGGTGAATACGTCCAGCCGCGAGATCCCGAGGTCCGGTAGTCCGGGCGCGCCCTTGACCACCATCCGCAGGTAGTGGTCGTCCATCTGAATGCCGCCCAGCAAACTTGGTGCGGCCAGCAATACCCCCAGCCCCGCGCACCACCACGCCAATGCCGGCGCCGCCAGTGCTCCTTTCACCACGGTGGCGGCGCGCTTCAAGTCCCGCTCCCGTGGGCGGCGAAAAGCTGCGCCATCTCCCGCGCCACGCGCGCCGACATCTCCGCGTCCGGCAGCCCCCGTTCGCTCACGAGCACTTCCGCGGTCACGAATCCGTCATACCCGATGGCCTGCAACGCCTGGAGAACTCCCGCCCAGTTCACGCTGCCTTCCAATAGACTTCCCGTGAAATCGTCCAGCGTCCCGCCCCCATTGCGCCGCGTGAAGTTCTTAATATGCACCCGGCCGATCCGCTCGCCCAACACCTCGACCCAATGCTCCGGATACCCGTTGATGACGCAGTTCCCCGCATCGAAGTAAGCGCGCACCCGTGCACTCCCAAACGAGTCAATAAACGCCGCCATTTCGAACGGGCCGGTCAGAAACTTGTTCCACACGTTCTCGATACACAGCGTCACGCCCAACTCTTCCGCCAGCGGCAACACCGCACGGATCGAATCCTGCGCAAGGCGATAGGCCTCCGCCGCGGGCACCACGGGGCGTGACGGCGCCCATGGCACGTCCACCGCCCCCGGCACCACCAGCACCGCATCCGTGCCCAAGGCGCTCGCAGCGCGCACGTACGCCTGGGTGAATGCAATTGCCGCCCTTCGCTCGGTTTTGTCCGGACTCGAAAGTGATTGTTCCCAATAAACGGGCGTCGCCAGGGAGGAGAGTTCAACGCCCACTTGATCAAGGGCCGCCCGCATTTGCTCTAGTTCGCTTTTCGCCGTCGCAGGCCCCAGCACCCCAGGCCCAAAACTCAACTCGATGCTCTGGTATCCCATCCGCGCCGCCGCCTCCGCCGCCGCCTCCACCGGCACGCGCCCCTCAAACCCTCCCAGCATCCAATACGTTACACCGAGTTTCATCGTCAGTCTCCCTCCAGATCCGAGCTCCCCGTTTCCCTCGCTCCTCGAAATTGATTGGCAGCGCACGGCCGCTGTGTCCGCTCTGCGAGGGCCTTCAGCTTGTGGATCAAGCGACATTCTATAAGTGCCGACCCGATGGTGTCCATGGCCGGCCATTTGAAGCCGCGGTTCGCCACAGCGCATGCTTGCTCCAGGCCAAGGGAGCATTCGCCATGATCAGCATTCCTCCTGCATCATCCGTGCCCGTTCGTGTTCGTCTGCGCTTGTCCGTGTTTTCTCTCCTCTTTCTTTCTTCTTTTTCCGCCGTCGCCGATCCCCCCGCCTCCCCTTTCCCCATCGAAGACAAGGCCCAGCTCTTCGTCGATCAGGTCCTCGTGCGTGATTCGCGGAACATCGTCTTCACGCTGCATCCGGCGCGCAAGCACCCGGAAAACCCGCTCCTCAAGGCGGACCAACCATGGGAGGGCTGGCGGCTTGAGATCTATGGAAACGTCATCCATGACGATGAAGAGAATCTCTTCAAGATGTGGTATCTCGGCGAAGAGAATGAGACCTTCCCGAATTACGCCGTCTATTACGCCCTGAGCCAGGACGGCATCCACTGGGAAAAGCCGCTCATGGGCACAGTACAGGCCGAAAAATATCCCCAGCACAATGTCATCGCGGCGGACATCATTCTCCCCAGCGTCATCAAAGACAACCGGGATCCCGATCCCGCCCGCCGCTACAAGATGATCGGCTGGGACCAGAAGCGCCACGCGTATCACACCTGGCTCTCGCCGGATGGCCTGCACTGGACGCCGCTCAGCCAGGAACCGCTCTGCCGAAGTGGCGATGTCATTACGGGCTACTACGATGAGCAACGCCAGCTTTATGTCGCTTTCCCCAAAATCGGCTACGACGTCCGCGGCCACACGCGTCGCGTGTTCTGGCTTATCACCAGCCCGGACTTTCTGACCTGGAGCGGGCCAGAACTCGTCCTCACGCCCGACCTCCGCGACGATGCCTCCTCCCTCGCTCGGATCGAGCAGGTGCGCCCGCTGCTCGATGTGCCCGACGACCCCGCGCTGATGCGCACCGAGTTTTACGGCATGGGTGTCTACCCCCACGAGTCCTGCACGCTGGCCTTTGTGTGGATGCTCACGATCAACAACAACGCGCGTTACGGCAACCACGAAGGCCCCGGCGAACTCCAGCTGGCTGTCTCGCGCGACCTGCGCCAATGGGAGCGCCCGTTTCGCGTCCCGTGCGTCCCCCGCGGCGGCCTCGACGAGTGGGACCGCGGCTTTTTCGTGACGCAATCGCGCGCGCTCCGCGTCGGCGACGAAATCTGGCTTTATTACAGCGGCTCGACCTATACCCACGGTACCCCCTGCCTTTACCGCGCCGAAAACACCGGCCGCCACACGCAGCATACCAGTTCCATCGGCCTCGCCCTCTGGGACCTCGACCGTTTCGTCAGCGCGGATGCCGGCGCCGAAGGCGGCACGCTCACCACGGTCCCGGTAACGTTCACCGGCAATCGTCTTGAACTCAATGCCCGCACCCGCGAGAACGGCAGCATCACCGTCCGCCTCCTCGATGCCGCCGGCAAGCCCCTCCCCGGGTTCGACGAGTCCGCCCCCATCACCGGCGACAACCTCCGCCACACCGTCCTCTGGAACAATGCCCCCGATCTCTCCACCCTCACCGGCAAACCCATCACCCTCGAATTCACTCTCCACAACGCCGAACTCTTCTCCTTCGCCTTCCGCAAGTAGAAACGTCGCCCGACAGGGACAATAGGGACAGCAGGGACGGCAGGGACAAGCGGGAGATCCGCGGTCTTTATTCTCTGGTGCAAACCTCGCTATGCTACCCGCGTTGGGGGAAGCTTCTTCGGAGTTTTTTCCGCGTCCCTGTTGTCCCCGTTGTCCCTGTTGTCCCTGTCGTCCCTTCAACCCACACACAGCGAGTCACCGTGAACATCCAAGGCATCATCCCGGCCCTCCTCACCGCCTTCAGCGAAGACGGCGCTATCGACGAACCCAACCTCCGGCGCCTGGCGCGCTACCAACTCGATGCCGGCGCCGCGGGCTTCTTTGTCTGCGGCAGCGCGGGCGAGGGGCTTTACATGACTCCCGCGGAACGGAAACGGGTGATCAAAATCGCCGTCTCCGAGGCGGCCAACAAGGCTGTCATCATCGCCCAGGTCAGCGCCATGTCCACCGACGAAGCGGTGTACCTCGCGCGCGACGCCCAGAACGCCGGGGCTGCCGCCGTGGCCACGTTGCCGCCGCTCGTTTTCCGACTGCCTTGGGAAGCCGTCATCGAACATGTCCGCGCCGTCGCGGAGGCCGTGGACATCCCCACGTTCTTCTACCACATCCCGGTCATCACCAACGTGGAAGCCACCGCCGACCAAATCGCGGAGATCGCGGAAAGGGTCCCCGGCCTCGCCGGACTGAAGCTCACCTCGCCCGATTTGTTCCTGCTCTGGGGGTGTTTTGAGCGTCCCCGCCGCAAGCTCGAGGTGCTGTACGGCTGGGACCAGCAGTTGTACCACGGACTACTGACGGGCGCGTGCGGGGGCATCGGCTCGACCTACAACTATCAGATAGAATACGTCATGGACATCTATCGCGCCGTGCGGCGCGGCGACCACGCCGCCGCGCTCGAGGCGCAAGGCAAGGTCAACAAGGTGATCGAGGTGGTGTTCAAATACGGCGGCAACCGCGCCACGGAAAAGGCCATGACCACGCTTCGTGGTTACGACGTCGGCCCGCCGCGCCGCCCCAATTTGCCGTTCCCCAAGGATCGCCTCGAAGACCTCCGCCGCGACATGGAACTGGTGGGGCTCCTGTAGCGCCCAGCCTCCGTGCTGGACATGGTTTTTCATGTCCGTCCGTGTTTGTCCGTGTTTGTCCGTGTTGCCCCTAAACACGAAAGGCCTTTCATCATGCAAGAAAAACTCGCTCTCCACGGCGGTCCCAAGTCCCTCGACGGCCCGCTCCCACCCTGGCCTTGCTTTGACGAGCCCTCGGTCAATGCCGTCGAGGACGTCTTGCGCAGCGGCAAGGTGAATTACTGGACCGGCCACAAGGGTATGGACTTTGAGCAACGCTTTGCCCAGTGGCAAGGCTCGAAATTCGCCATCAGCACCAGCAACGGCACGAGCGCGCTCCACACCGCGCTGGCGGCGCTCGGCATCGGCCCGGGCGACGAAGTCATTGTGCCCAGCTACACCTTCATCGCGAGTTCCTTCTCGATCCTGCAGGCCGGCGCCATCCCGCGTTTTGCCGACGTCAATCGCGACGATCACTGCCTCAGCGCCGCCTCCGCCGAAAAGCTGATCAACGAACGCACGAAAGCCATCATGGTCGTCCACCTCTACGGCAACGTTGCCGACATGGATCCCCTCATCGCGCTCGCGAAGAAACACAACCTCTACCTGATCGAGGACAACGCCGAAGCCTTCGGCGGCGAGTACAAAGGCAAAAAAACCGGCACGGTGGGCCACACTATAACGTGCGGGACCGCCTGCGCCTGTTGGAAATGGAACAGAAACTCTCGTACATCCACGACATGCTCGGCTGGAATTACCGCATGACCGAGATGCAGTCGGCCATTGGCCTGTGCGAATTGGACCGCATGGATTCCTGGAACATGCCACGCCGCCGCCGCAACGCGGGCATCCTCCTCGAGGAACTCCGGGACGTCCCGCAGGTGCTTCACCTCCCCATCGATACGCCTGAGCGCCGCAATGGCTGGTACGTCTTTCCAATCACGCTCGACGTTGACAACATGTCCTGCACGATTGAATCGTTTCTTGAAGCTCTCGGCGCGGAAGGCGCCCCCTGCTGGAAGGTCTTCTGGCCGCAGTGTCACACGGAACGCGCCTTCCGGGAGCACCACGGCTTCGGCGATTCGAAATTCCCGTTTGAAAGCCGTGAATACACCACCGCCGGGCATGCCGACTACACGAAGGTGGAGGTCCCCAACGCCGTCTGGCACCAATCCCACACCTTCATCACGTTCATTTTCCCGACCTACGAAGAAACCCACATGCGCGGGATCGCGCAGGGAATCAAGAAAACCATCGCCGCTTTTTCCTAAGGCCGTCCGATCAGTCCGATACGACCGATCCGTCCGATCCTCCGAAAGCAGGAGAACCATCATGAAAGTAATGTGGGGTGTCTGGGGCTGTGGCGGCATCGCCCGCCGTCGCACGATTCCCGAAGGCATCATCCCGGCCGACAACGCCGGACTCTGTTGCGTCTGGGACACGGACCCCGCCGCCGTCCGCGATGTCGCGGCCCAATACCGCGCCCACCCCTGCCAAGACGAGGTCGAGTTGCTTTCCGGGGCATGTGCCGCGCTTTACATCGCTACCCCCGTCCACACGCACCTTGTGCAGGTACGGCGCGCGGCGGAAGCCGGGAAGCACATCCTCTGCGAAAAACCGCTCGGCCTCAACGTGGCCGAAGCCGAGGAAATGGCTGCCATCTGCCGGGCCAACCACGTTAAGTTGGGCACGGGCCTCATGATGCGTTTCCACGCCCAGCACCAGGCCGCGCGCGAACTTATCCAGGCCGGCAAGCTGGGCGTCCCCGTCTTCGCTCGCGCCCAGCTTTCCTGCTGGTATCCGCCCATTCCCGGCGCCTGGCGCCAGGACCCCGCCACCGGGGGCGGGGGCGCCCTCATGGATCTTGGCGCGCATTGCCTCGACCTGCTCGAAATGTTCTTCGGCCCCATCGCCAGCGTGTCGTGCAGCATCGCCAACCACGTTCACGCTTACAACAGCGAAGACACGGCGGTCGTTCTGGTCGAATTCGAGAGTGGCGCCCGAGGCCTCGTCGATGTGCTGTTCAACGTGCCCGACGCGAGTTCACGAAACCGCCTCGAGCTGTACGGCACCCAAGGCTGCATTCTCGCCGAAGGCACCATTGGCCAGGGCGAAATGGGGGAGATGACCGTGTACTTGGAGGACGACGCCAAGAACTATGAGGCACAACAAGCGCGGGCGGCAGCCGAAACCGTGCGCATCACCCCCGTGGCGGTCAACATGTACCGCGCCGAAATCGAAGCCTTTTCCCAAGCCATCCTAGACGACGCGCCGCCCCCTATCGACGGCGAAGCCGGCCTCCGCATCCAGAAAATCCTCGCCGCCTGTTACACCGCCGCCGCAACGGGCGCCAAAACGGAGATCGCCACATCCCGCAAAGTGGGCTGAATTCTATAGGTCCTATACGCCCTATTGGTCGTAAAGGTTCCCCGTGAGGCTGCCGCCGCGGTGTCACACCCCCTCAAACGCGCGAGAATTCCTTCGGCGTGTCTATGGCCCGGCCCCCAAATCCCTGCTCGGGGGAGCGATCCAGGTAGAAGATGTACCCCACCGGTTCCCGAAGCACACGGGCGATTTTCAGGCTCACCATCACGCTGGGGTTCAACCGCCCCTTCTCGATGGCGAGGATCGTTTGCCGTGTCACCTCGACTTCCCGTGCCAAATCGGCTTGGCGCAACTTCAAGCGCGCCCGCAGTTCTCGCACCCGATTTTTGAGCACAAATTCTTGACTCATGTGTAGATATTAGCATTCTGCGGCCTAATTGTCAAGTGTTTCTCTGAGATACCGCTTTTTGGAATGGGACCGGAGTGAACAAATAGGACGAATAGGTCGAAGGACGGGCAAGTCGGAAGACTTCCAGGCTTCTTGACAAGGCCCGGAGTCTTCCTCGACGCGTGGTGCGGGGGAGGGGGCCCCGCCAAGATGGAATTTCCGGCCCAAGTCTGCGTGTTCTATGCCTTTTGGAACCTGAAGCGGTCACTCCCGCACGTAGCCCACAGCGCTGTTTGCATGGCTGGGGGGGTTGCCGCTATACTTCGCGATTTCCTGGCGCCACAAAGGCCCACCACACACCCCTGGGCCGTGGCGTCTTTCGGCTTTTCTACAGGAGAAAGTCCCGTTGGCCAACGTCTATTGCGGTATTGACTTCGGCACCTCTAACTCGAGTGCGGCGCTCAGCAACGGCGCTAAGGTGCATGTACTTCCGCTCGACCCTCAAAACGACAGCGTCACGTCGCTGCCGTCCTTGCTCTACATTACCAATGAGGGCGAGTCCATCGTGGGCCGGAGCGCCGCAAACGCTTTCATCGAGCGCAACGTGGATCGGGAAGTGCTCCTGAAGCAGGTTGATCTGGGGATCGACATCGAGGCCTACGTTGCCTCCGAGCCGGACAAAAGCGAGTCTTATCGCCCAGGTTCCGCCGACCCGAACGTGCGTGAAGCCGTCCGTGCGCGGGCCATGGTCGAAGTAAACAGCCCGGGCCGCCTGTTCCAGTCGCTTAAGACCCTTCTGCGTCACCAGGTGTTCAAAGGCACCGAAGTCTTTGGTACGACGTATCTTATCGAAGAACTCGTGGCCATGATCCTGAAGCGGATCAAAGCCGCCGTCGATGAGGTTGCCGGAGCGCCCGTCGAACGGGCCGTCTTCGGCCGCCCCGTGCGCTTTTCCACACGAGACGACGAGAATGCCGTCGCCGAGCGCCGCCTCCAGACCGCCGCCAACCTGGCCGGTTTCAAGGAAGTGGTTTTCTTCTATGAGCCGGTCGGTGCTTGCGTCGAATATGCCATCGCCACCGAAGATCGTCAGCGTCTGATGGTGGTCGACATCGGGGGCGGCACGTGCGACGTCTGCATCATGGAATTCGGCGGCGCCCATGGGGTTTCGGAGCGCCTGGCCGAGAGCAAAATCCTCAGCGTCGCCGGCGTCCCCGTGGCGGGCGATGCCATCGATCGGGAAATCATCCGAAGCAAGCTGTTCCCCGTGTTTGGCAGCCGCGCCCGTTACGGCCCCAACAAGCTGCCTATGCCCCAGTATCTGTATAACCAGATCCTCGACTGGCAGAACCTATACAAGCTGAACAACGAGGAAACCATTAATTGGCTCCTCGCGGCGGAAGCCAACTCAAGCCAGCCCGAGGGTCTGCGCGCGCTGCGCTTCCTCATCCAGCGCAATTACGGCTATCCCGTCGCGCGGGAAGTCGAGGCCGCCAAGCGCCGCCTCAGTTCCGACCTCGAAACGGAAATTCGCCTCGAAAACGAGGCCGTTACCATCCTCGAGCAACTCGAACGCTCGGAGTTTCAGCACATTATTGAGGATCAACTGGAAGTGATGCTAGGAAGTATCCAAGAAGCCGAGTCCCTCGCTGGACTCAAACCCGGCGACCTTGATCTTGTCCTCACGACAGGCGGTACCAGCCTCGTCCCCGCGATCCGCCAGATGCTGGAAGAGCGCTTCACCCCTGAACGCATCCACAAACGCGACACCTTCACCAGTGTCGCGAGCGGCCTCGCCATCGTCGCCCAACACGCCTAAAAATGTAGACGCGGCACCCTCGCCGCGTCTACCGGTAGTCTTCGCCCTTGACTGTCCCTGCTTTCCGACGGCCCACGGCTTACGGCCTAAAACCGGTACCCCACCGCCAAATTCACCGTATTCGCCCCTGCATTGTCATCCGACAGCCCCGCATTTGAAATATGGTTGACCTTCAGAGCTGCGTGCCAGTTGTTTTTGAACTGATACCCCACCCCCGCCCCCAGCATGAAATTGAAATTGGCATCGTTCCCGTTGATATTGCCGCTATGCCCCAGGACCGCGGCGCCCAGTTCGCCGAACCACCCACGGTATTCGCCCGGCACTTGATAATAGCGCGCCGCCAACCCCACACCACCGCCCCAGACCGTGTCCTCGTCCGCGTCATCCTGATCATAAACAAACAGCGGCAGCAAGCGTAGCCCCAGCGTGCACCGCTCCGCGGCAGGGACCTCGTACTCGACCTCGCCGATCAACTGCAAATCGCCCGACCGCGAGCGACGGCCGGAGTGGTACGCAGTGCCGCCGGACAACTCGAGGCGCCACATGCCTTCATCGAATTGCAGTTCGCCCTGTGCAGGGTTCTGGAGGAGGCCCCAACCCAGCAGGACAAGCACACCAAGAGCGCCAAGAGAATTACGTGTGGTCATTCCTTCCTCCGCTATCGATCTTTTACAGGCTCATCAACGCCCCTATTGTGGGACCTTTTAGCCATTGTTGTCAAGAATTTATCGCCTGGCCTGGATTCCCATTCCCCATTCTCCCCCGCGCCATCGTCACCAGCCCCTCCAAACTCCTTCCAGGTTCCACATGCGCCACAAAAATCTCGCTCGCCAACGCCGCCACCACCTCATTCCGCCGCCGCGCCAACTCCGCCGTCACCCGCCGTGTCCCCGCCCCAAACACCGACACCACCGCCAGCCGCCCCGCCCCAATCGGCCCCCGCCACCGCCCCCGGCGCCGCTTCCCCCAACCGCGCCCGCAGCCTTGCCGGATACCCCGCCTCCCCCTCCCGAATCACCACTGGCTCCATGACCATTCCCGCCTCTCCGTCATCGTCGCGTCTCTCCGTCATTCCCTGTCACCGTCCCTCCTCTGTCCCTCACGCCTCATCCTTCCACCGTTCACACGTTCGCACCTTCACACGTTGCGGCACTTCCAGCCACTCACAACAGCTCCTCCGCTGGCAGAGGCAAATCCGGATCGTAAGTCACCGAAAGCCAGCGGAGCATGGCCAGATTGCGAATCGCAGCCGCCACTTCCTCCTTCTTCAGCGGCGGGTCACGCCGTTGCTTCCAGTCCAGCACCGCCGCCAGGATTTCCCCTTCCGCCGGAACACGGCGCAGCGAATTCTCCAGGCTGTCCGCCGCGAACATTACCGTCGCCAGGATTTCCGCCTGGTTGGTGTCCACGCGCTGAAACAAGTCCGCCGTCTTGTCAATAATGTGCGTCCACGGCGCAAACGCAGCCTCGAATTCAGCCCGCACCCGCGCATAATTCGCGCCCACACGAACTCTGAACATCCGGCCAAGCGGCTCTTCCGGCAGAAGATTCCTCTTCACCAATTGCGTTTGCACCTGCTGCAACTTGCTGCTGAACGGGCCGAAACTACACTTTCGGTACCCAAGACCCGTGGGCAGGCCCTCGCGCGTGGCCGCATAAACAAGCTTTTGAAACATGATCCGGCCCACCGGACAGTGGTACGGCTGCGCCTCGAGTTTACGCAGGATCTCAACTAGTGCCACCCACGCCGGATTCAGTCCTCCCCGTGCAGCCTGCCAGTCCGCGCACCCGGCAATCGCCCAGCAAACGACCCTCTGTCCCGTTCATCACGCCGCATTTCACTCCTCCCGCCATACTTCCAATCAGCACCAATCTCTCTCCGTCCCTGCCGTCCCTACTCCCTTTCCCCCTTTCGCCCTCATCCTTCATCTTCCATCCCTCATCCCTCCAAACGCTCCCGGCCACCCCCCGTGCTTCTCAATCACCCCATCAATCTCCCCCATAATCCGAATCGTCTCGCTCAGCGCCACCACCACCTTCTGGTAATGCAGAAGGTCCTCCGCCGACAACACCCGCCCCTTCCGGTCCTTCAACCACTTCGCGCACACCTGGTACCCCCCAATATGAAAATTCCACACCGCCTCCGTCACCCCCCTAAACCCCACCCGCTGCCCCTTGTCCACCCACACTGTATCGTTTGACCACGACACCTTCTCCACCTCAGGCTCCCGCCCGCCAACATACTTCGTAATGAACTTCTCCACCTTCGGCGACTCCAGCAAATGCAGCCCCACCAATTCCCCGCCCAGCCCCGCCAACTCCTGAAATAAGGAAAGGCTCCCCGGCAACGGCACCCGCGGGAAATCGATCTTCAAGAACTCCGCATACCGCCGCCGGTAGCCGGGACTGTGAAACACGGAGTAGATGTAGTGGAAGATGTTTTCGGGCGTTGAGTTCTGCCCAAATTGACCTAAGACAAGGGCTGAAAAGTTTGGCCGTCGTTCCTGTTCCAATTCATCCTCGCTTGGAGATAGCCACAGGGGAAAAAGATAGTTCACCTCTTTCAACGAAACACAATGATGTCCAATAATTGAGCGGGAACATGAAACGTGACTGAATTCTCCAACTTCAATACTACGATTTGTACTCAACCCAAGATTGGTCGAACTTGTCATGTTACGCATTACCTCACCACGCGGCATACAATGAAAACCTCTGGAATTGCCCGTATAGTAGGTCCATCTCCAATCAAACGGTCGGTAAAGAATGGGCCGTAATCTCTCTCTATCTAGTCCACTTCGGCGAATGTCGGCTTGAGCCATCTCAACCGACCAATCGCGTGCATCCGGCCCCAGATCAAAATACCCCCTCGCCGTCTCAGGTTCTAAGGACGCAAACTCTGTGAGGGTCTTCCATACCTCGTCCTTCGAGAAGTGGATACAGAGTCTATCGCGCGCCGTCACGACGCCCAGACTGTGAACAGGCATCGATTTGTTGACTGGCAGAAAGGCAGAGTATTCGCCCCGCAGATCGCCATCCTGCGGTTTGAAAAGGTACAGAGGAGAAATGACAGAAATTTTCTGCCAAATAGTGTTCGCTGCAGAATCCGTTCTCAATACGGAGTATTTTGAACATCGATCGCCATAAAGTTGGGCGTGATTCAACACGCTATTCTTAGCTCCCATCACCCCAAGAACGATAGCAACGCCCTGTTGAATCTCAAATACATTTTCGTCTGCGCTCCCATCCGGAGAACGTTCCTTCTTCTTTGAATTGCCATGAAGATCAAGTAAATTCAGCATACGGAACGTCTCGCAAAGCGACTTTCGCATTCCTCTGAACGTGGGGTTATCAAGATAGCCGTGATTTGTTATAAAGCCAAAAACGCCTTTCGCGGAAACCTTCATTACGTGTTGAGATAAGCGGATGAATTTCACGTAATCATCTTGAAGCCATTTTGTATTACTCTCGTTCAATGGTACATTGTCAAGGAAATAGTAATTGCGAAGCAACCTACCCATCCAATCCCCTTTATTGGCCGAATGCCCCGCATACGGCGGATTCCCCATCACCACCGTGAACCGCTTCTCCCGCTTCACCTCATTCACCGCCGCCGCCTCATGCGCCAGCGCGTCAAATCCTGTTAGCGAAAGCTGCTTCACCCACGGCTCCAGCGCATTCGTCAAATACACGCGCACGCGTTCTTCGCTCTGAAACTTATACCCCGTCGCGTGCAGGATCAGCCCGATCTTCATGTGCGCAATCGCATACGGCGCCATCAGCAGTTCATAGCCGTGCAGCCGCGGCAGCAGGTGTTTCGGCACATAGGCGTTCCACCGCTTCCGCACTTCCCGGATGTCCGCGCCCTGCTTTACCCACTTGTCCCGCAGCGTCTCGTAGATCGTCTCGACCACCTTCACCAGAAACGTCGCCGTCCCCGTTGCCGGGTCGAGAATCTGCACGAACGGCTCCTCCGGCGAGATCGTCCGCGACTCACCCGGCTCGTCCGTCAGCGGCGGCAGTTTCAATCCCGGATGCTTCTGCAGCATCTCGCCCCACGTCGTCGTGTCCGCCAGCCCGTCCTCGAGCCCGAACTCCGTCTGCAGCAGTTCGTGCACGCTCCGCACGATGTACGACACCACCGGCTGCGGCGTGTAGAACACGCCCCGCTGCGTCCGCTTCTTCGCGTCGTATTCCTTTAGGAACAGTTCGTAGAAATGGATGACCGGGTCTTCCTGCGGGTTCCGGTCGTTGAAATCGCGCAGCACGGCCTCCATGTTCGCCGCCCGCAGCATCTCCACCACGTCATTCACCCCGAGTTCATCAAAATCCAGCGCCTGCTTGTCTTTCCTCCTCCGCCCCCCAATCCGCAAATACTCCTCGAGCAGTTCCTTCAAAAACCGGTTCGTCACCGGGATCATCTCCGTCACCGTGTCCGCCGTCAACCCCGCCGGACGCGACACGCTCCCGCTGAACAGCCCATAGGAAATCGTCTGCGCGTACATGTCCGCGAAATCGTCTTCGCTCAGATCATGGATCAGCGCCTGTTTCAGCGCCAGGTAATGCCGCGTCAGCGGGCCTTCCTTCCCTTCCCGCTTCGACTCATACTGCAAGACCACCTTCGCCCGGTCGCGCACCTTCCGCGCCAGCGCCGCCAGCCGCTCCGCCAGTTGCTTTGACGTCGTAATGACTTCACGGTGCCGCTCCGTAAACGCCGCCGACCACGCCTTCCGCCAGCCCTTCTGGTCGCTCTCGTCTTCCGGCCACTTCAACTGCGCGCGCAGTGCCCGGTCGATGTGGTCCATGTGCAGGATCGTGTCCCGGTCGTCCCAGTTCAGCACCCGCAGCGCCGGCAGGTCCGACGGCTGATACGGGTCTTCGCTGAAATGCGCGAAACAGATGCTCCGGTGCTCCGCCTCGCCATACGCCGAAATAAACAGCAGGTCATGCTGTTCCCACGCCGCCCGGTGCGCCTTGCTCGCGCTCGCCCGCTTCCTGATCACCAAACTACTCAGCACCCGCCGCAGGATCACCACCGGCAAACGCTTCTTCTCGAAACTCAGGAAGAAAATCCCAAACGGCTGCTTCGCCACCGGACGAAGCTGCTTGATCTCCTTCACCTGCGCCACCTGCTTCGGGTCCAGCCCCAACTCCTCCGGCTCATAATCGAAGCTCAACTCCTCGACGTCATCCGTTTCCAGCGGCCACTCAAGCTCCTCCCGCAAATACTTCACCAACGCCGGAAACGAACTGATCGATTGAAGCTTGCCCGCACTACTCATTGTCCCTGTCCCTTCGCGTCTTGCCCGCGTCTTGCCCGCGTCTTGCCCGCGTCTTGCCCGCATCTTGCCCGCGTCTTGCCCGCGTCTTGCCCGCGTCTTGCCCGCATCTTGCCCGTCTTGCCTGCGTCTTGCTGGTGTCTTGCGTGCGTCTTGTTGGTGCCTTGCGTGCGTCTTGTTGGTGTCTTGCGTGCGTCTTGTTGGTGCCTTGCGTGCGTCTTGTTGGTGCCTTGCGTGCGTCTTGTTGGTGCCTTGCGTGCGTCCTGCGCGTGTTCGTCGCTGTCCGTCTGTGTCCGTCCGTGTGTGTCCGTGTCCGTCCGTGTCCTTGTCTTTCACGCGCCATCTTTCCCGCCTTGCCCACGCCGCCACTCCACCCGGCGCCGGTACAATCGCTCCGTAAACCCGCCCTCCTCCTCGAAAGCTTTCGCCTGCGCCTTCATCTGGCGATCCAGCAGGTAAATGCACAAATTCAGTAAGGAAAGCGCGCCATTTGCCGCAACCACGGACGCACACAGACGCTCACGGACATCACTCCTAGCTCCTCCCTTCACCCCCTTCACTCTCATCGCCCCCGCCGCCCCCGCCG
>JACPGD010000448.1 GCA_016182645.1 Candidatus Hydrogenedentota bacterium
CCCCATCGGGCCACGCACCACCAGGATCTTCGTCTGACGCAAACGCGGCGCCACACGCATCAAGCCCACCACCCGGTCCAATTCACTCCAATCGCTCGTGGGCAACAGCACCACCTTTTTCCGCTTCTTCTGCCACTGCGGAAAATACATCCAGCCGTGGCCGCTGAAGGGCTGCGAGAAAACGGCGGTGGGCTTGTTCGCTTCGATGATTTGATCCATGTCGTCGCCCGGCGCTGCTCCACCGTGGCCCGAAAGATGGATCATGAGGACGGCGTCAGCATCCGCGATCTTCTTTACGACTTCCGCGGCAGCCGTCTCCGGCACGAACTCGCCCCCGACAAACTCGACATCGCCCAGGCGTTGAGCCAGGTCGTTGACGTATTCCTTGAGACGACCCACTTCCTCCGTTGGCCGCGAGAGGTAGATTCCCCCGGTACGGCCCACATACACCGCGTGGATCTTGGCCGGCGCCGGTTGCGGCCAACCCGCTTCCACCACAGCCAGCGCGCCCCGCGCGTCCAGGTTGGCGGCGAGCAGCGCCCCTCCCGCCATGCTGCACCCCAAAAATTGACGGCGGTCCATAGGACAACTCATGACTCTCCCCCCTTCGTGCATGCCGTGCGGCATCTCCCCAAACAGCTAAAATGCGGGCGAAAACCTGCGCCCCGGAAACAACGCAGTTCCCCTCTCGGTATCTTATCGATTCAACGGGTTTCCCGCAAGAGAGATTTCCGAGCGAGTGAGATTTCCAAGGGCCAGAGTGTCAAGAAAAGGCTTGCCCCTCCCCCCGGCGCCGCCTATTCCCTATCCAAGCCGTCCCATGCGGTGCAGGGGCCAGAGGCAGAAGACCGCCTCGCCGATCACCTGCTCGCGGGGGATTGGGCCGAGGAAGCGGCTGTCCTTGCTGACACTGCGGTGGTCGCCCAGCACGTAGTACTGTCCAGCTTTCAGCCTGGCTTCATTGAAGTCCGGAGATTGCTGCTCCTGGGGAGTGAGGTAGGGTTCGACCAACCGATGATTGTTCACGTAGACGGCGCCATGGTCGTAGAGTACGTGCACATCATAGGGAGACGTGGCTGCTTCGCGCAGGGCGCCCGCCTGCACCACCTCTCGCGTGGCGCCCGCCGGCCCTTCGGCAATGACACGCTTAATCAGTTTCTGGGCTTCGGCGTCACTGGCCGCCGGCACACGTCGTCCCTGAACGACATTTGTTTCAAAGACGATCAAATCCCCTGGTTCCACGGGATCCAGCCACTGCAGGAAGGGGAGGCGGCTCAACAGCAGAGGCAGTTTGAAGACAAGAATCCGGTCATTCTCGTGCAGGGTGGGGTACATCGAGGGGCCCTGGATCGGCCAGGTTTCCACCACAAACGTGCGGCAAAGAACCACGGCGACGAGCAGCAGCACCACCAGCTTGACAAAGCGCCAGAGGTCATGGCGCAGTTCCTGGCGGACCTTCTCCTTGGGAGAAGTCTCCGGCGGCACATCGGGCGTTATAGCGTTCACAGGGTCGGTCACTCAGCAGTACCACATTGACCCCGTCCTGGGCAGCGCAGGCTTGGCCCGGGACGTAGACAGGTTTACTGGGGCTCAGTCCTAGAGAAATCCAAATTTCGATAGCGGCCAGAACCGCAGCACGGCCTTGCCGATAATCTGCTGTTCATGAATGGGACCAAAGCTCCGGCTGTCCTTGCTCACGCTGCGGTGGTCGCCCATGACGAAGTACTCGCCGGAGGCCAGATCCTTGACAATATGGTCGCGGGAGCGGCGTTCCTGGGGCGGCAGGTACTCCTCCTCCAACGGTTGATAATCCACGTAGGTGGCGCCGTCGCGGTACTCGAAATGAATCTGTTCCTCATCAGAGGAGAGTTCGTCTTTTTGGCGGGCGTCGACCAGGTTGCCTTTCTCGGAAGGTGGCCCCTTGGCGATGACCCTTTTGATATAGCGCTTGTTGTGCTCATCGCTATCAAAGACCACGATATCGCCCGGCTGAATCGCCGTCAGCCCATGCAGCAGTGACAATTGGCTCAATTGGTGCGTTAACTTAAAGACCAGAATGCGCTCACGGTCGTCGAGCGTGGTGGTCATTGAAGGTCCTTGCACTTCATAACCTTCCACGACGAAAGACTTTATCCCCCAGAAAAGCACCAGGAAAAGCGCCACCATCTTGACCAACTCAAGCACTTCGCGCTTGATTTCCTGGCGCGGAGTGACCACCTTTTCACGCGCTGCCCCAGCTTCTTTTACTTCCGGATCCAAGCTGTAAATCCTTATGTCGTCCGGTGATGCCAGCCGGACTGTATCACGTTTTCCTGCGAACCGCAACTGCTGACACAGGCAGCATTGCGCGGACTGTCCTTACATGGTAGCATTTCGCGGGCCATGCGCCAAAAGAGATCCCCTCACTTGGCGGGCATATCGGGAGTGACGCAGTTGAAGCCTAAACATACACGGCTGGAGAGGGTATTCCGCTCAGCCTTCCATGTTTTCGTCGTGGCGTTGGTGCTGGCCATGTGGCCGCGGATCACGGACCCAACCGGCAATGTGAAGTGGCTGATTGTCCATTGGACGGCGCTGCTTCTGGCGTTCGGCTGGATTTTGTACGGGTGGCGTCTCGGCGTCCGCCTCAAATTTCCGCGTGTCTTTGGGGGACTCTGGGCCGCGTTTCTGGCCGTATATTTTCTGGCCGCAGTGCTCTCGCCCTTCTTCAATATCAGCCTTCTCGAGTTTGCCAATTTCTTCTCGCTCTTTGTGATCTACTTCGTGGCGGCGCAAGTGTTTCACACCGAGGCCCAAGTGGCGCGCCTGTTGGGCACGGTGTGCTTCGCGGCCGCCCTGTCCTCCTGCTATGGGATGGCCCAGAAATTGGGGTGGGACCCCTTCCCCTGGCAGGACCGCGAAACGGACGTCTACCTGAATCTTCCGGCCACCTATGGCAACCCCAACTTTGCAGCACACACCCTGATCCTGGCGATTATCTTTGCGCTTTACCTGCTGGCCGTGTGGAGATTTGAAAGACGCGGCGACGCCGCGGAAACACTACCGGATGCCACGGACGCCGTGCCGTCGGCTGCCAGCAAGGCGTCGGTTCGCCCTGTCCTGCTGGGGCTGGGCTTGGGACTGTTTGTGCTCCATTTGTTCTTTACCGAGCAGCGGGCCGGGCTGATCGCTCTTGCGGCCGCAGGCGTGCTGCTGCTGGTTGCCCGCCTGGTGGGGGCCAGGATCTCGAGGCCGGGATGGGGCGCGGCGGCCACGCTGGCCCTCATGGTGGTCCTTGGCCTGGGAGTTGTTGGCGGGGCCACGCTGGTCTCGCAACGAATCACGGGAAGTCCTTTGCCGCTCGATACTTCCATCTTGATCCGGTACCAATCGTACGTGAGCGGGACGGAGATGTTGCGGGAAAAGCCACTGTTTGGACACGGACCCGGGGTCTACGCGATGAGCTATCCCAAGTACTGGACGCCCATCGAGCAGCAGTGGTTTGCGCAGGAACGGATGATGAATGCGCATGTACACAACGACCTGATTGAACTGACGATAGACGGCGGGTTCCTGGTGGCGGGGATTTATCTGACGGTCCTCGTGGTGGGGATGGCGTATGGGCTGGTGCTGGCGTTTTCACCCGGAGCACCCCCCCGGAAGCTGTTGGGTTATGCGGCGGCCTCGTTTTTCTGCGCTTTCTTCGTCGATGGCTTGTTTGGGTTCAACCTGCGCGTTCCAGTATCTGCTTCGCTGCTGTTTCTGTTCAGCGGGGCGCTCGAGGGTTTGTGGCTGCCCGCTTTCGTACCCGCCAGTGCCGACAACCGAACGTTCATCTCGAAGCCGTGGCGGGTTGCGGCGGTGTTCGCGTTGCCGATCCTGGTGAGCTTGCAGACCCGCGTATTCTTGAGCGAATTGCACCATTTCCGGGGCATTGTCCGGCTGAACCAGAATGACTTTGCCGGCGCCCAGGCGGACTTTCGTAAGGGTGCGAAACATGCTCCTTGGAACTGGGAATTGGCGCGCCGCGAGGGGCTGGTGGCGCTGCAGCAGGGGCACGTTCGCGAGGCGATCATCCATCTGCAGCGTTCGTTGATGGAAAACCCTTACTATGTTTTGTCGCTCTTGGCGCAGGCGCATGCCCGGCTGATGCTGGCCCAGCAGCAGACGGAAGAGCACCCGGACGAGGTGGAAAAGTCTCTGACGATGCTGGAGGAGGCGAAGGTGTTTGCTGATCGCGCCCTGGATATCTCCCCGCTGGATCCGGGGGCCGAAGACCTGCTGGGCCGAATAGCGTCGATTGGCGCCATCGTCGTGGGGCGCCCGGGCACGCCGGAAGCCGCCGCGCGCGCCGCGGAGTACTGGCAGGACGCGGAAAAGCACCTGGCGCGAGCGGTCGAACTCCAGGCGGACAACAGTGACGAGATCTACCGGATGCTGGCCAAAGTCCGCGTGGCCCTCGAGGATGCGCCAGGCGCTGAGGAGGCCCTCTCGCATGCGGTGGAAAGCGCCCCGAGCCGGCCTGAGTTGTGGGAAGAGTTCATGGCGTTTGCGCGTCAGTTCAAGCGCTATGATCGGGTGCGCAGCACGTTGAAGGTGCAATTGAGCCGGCTGGACCGGGCTGAAAAGCCGGATGTGGAAGCCATTGCCACGACGTATCTCGGGTTGGGACGCGTTGAAGAGGAAGGATACGGCGACTTGGAGAAGGCCGACGCCGCGATGATCCATGCGGTGCTGCTGGCCTCATGGCGGCCGGATATCTGGGGGCACTTTGGCGATTACATTGTGCGCCAGCACCGGTTGTCCTTGCTGGAGGACGCGGTGCGGCAATACATGAGCGCGAAGCAGGAACAAGGCCAGGCGCCGCTGCCGCAGGTGGCGCTGCTGAGCGAGGCGCTGGCCGGGCCCCCAGAGGCCCTCAATGACGCCGGAACCAAGCTGCTGGGCCTGCTTCAGACTCAGCCGGACCTCAAATTCGCCGCGAGTGTCTATGGCTGGGTGGCGCGATTACTCGCGGAGCATCTGGAGCAGACGGGCGCGGTGCCGAGTGCCGTCTGTACGGCCTATTACAGCCTGGGGGTCGTGCTGAATCGGATCGAGGACCAGGAGCGCGCGCTCCCATTGCTCGCCGCGGCGGCGCCGTGCGTCACTGCTGAACAACAACCCCTGTTGGCGGTGCATCGTGGCGACGCGCTCATTCGTCTGGAACGCCCCACCGAGGCCATTGGCGTATTACGCGCGGCGGCGCAGGCTTACCCTCAGAACCTGGACGTGCGCTGGGCTTTCGCCCAGGGTCTCGCACGTGTGGGGCTCAAAGAAGAAGCCCGCGCCGCTTATGAAGAACTGATTAAGGAGCCGTTCCTCGATCCTCGGGGACAATCGATCCTCCAGCAGGAGTTGGAACAGTTGTAAGCGGCTGCTGGGCGTTGGGACCGGGCGTCGCAGGCTGACGCGGCGACGCGGGTTGGCGGGGCGCGCGGGGTGTCTGCTGGCCGGCGCCCGCGCCTTGGCTGCCTTGCTGTTCGGGGGGCCGTTGGGGTGGAACGGGCCGAATTTCCTGGAGGTACCAGGGCGGGACGTAATACGGGACCGGATAGCCGCCCCAGGAAGGCAGGAAGGGGTCGTTATCGAAAATCGTCACGCGGGACCGCTGGGCGGCGAGATAAGCCTGTGCGGCCATCTCCTGCTCATAGAGTTGCTGTTCGTAGGCCAGTTGGGCCAGGCGCATCTGTTCCTGGCGTGCCAATTCCTCGCGAATGGCCGCCTCCTCCGCATCCTGCGCGGCCATTAATTGGACTTTGGCCTGTTCCTGGGCCGGATCGGGTTCGTGCGTGCCGCGCAACTTGATGGATTTGGAGCCATCGGGCAGTTGCCGCAATTCACGTTCGACAATGCCGCGCTCTGAGTCCGTTGGAGGCTCCCGGTCAGGATCCACGAGTAGGGGAGGAGTGCTTGGGGTCGTGCCTGCCACAGTCTCGTTCGGCCCCGCATTCTTCGCGCCGGGCGGCGTGAACTTCACCGTGCTGTTGCGCGCCTGGCGGTTTGTTTCCCATTCCTGCTGAAGACGCGTGCGCTCCGCCGCATCCTCCGATATGACAACGCGTTCCACCTTCGACTTCTGCACGGGCAAGACCGTGCCATAGGCGGGAAGCTTGACGTAATACATGGAATCCGAGGCGGTGACATGCACATTCTCGTACAATTCACCACCGAACTGGATGGAATCCGCCCATACCGGCAGCGTCGCCAACGCCGCGATAACCACCCCGGCCGCCCCCACGTTTCTGAACCAGATGCTGGTGTTCATCGTCAATGCCTTTCCGTTGACGCATGGGGATGCTCTCCCTTAAGTCTACCGCGAGATTTGCTCTTCCGCAAACGGGCAAGCCCGTCGACAGTCTCGAGGACGCGAAAGCGATTACAAGGATCCCAACACCCACTGCTTTGGGCTCGACCCTGCCAAAGATTCTTTAGAAGCGCACTCGCTTGCCTCATCCGTGGAGGGAATATTTCGGCGGAAACACGGTAAGCCTCAGCGGTCTTTCATTCTCCTCCCGATTAATGTCTCTGGTATCGGGTTACAGTCCACCAGTATACTTAACATGCCTCGAGTGGGGCGTGGGCTGGAGTTCTGTCCCTGGATTCGAAGAGTCGTGTGCTGTAATGGAAGTCATTGAATTCATACAACATTGCGTCGGGCGGCGGTAAGTACTTTGGACCTATCACGTAAACCTGAAACTGAAAGAACGATCCATCACACGTGAAGAGATACTGGCTGGGGTGGAGTTGTTTGAGGTCATTGAGTCGTATCCAGAGGACAAGTGCTTGCCAAGTTACCTCGTGCATTGCGCGACCGATACTCCCTTTCATTTACTATTCGCTCTGGACAAACCAGGTGAAAACGTTCGCGTTGTCACTGCCTACCGGCCATCGCTTGACAAGTGGCACGATGATCTGAAGACGAGGAGGTTAAAATGAATTGCCATGTCTGCGGCGGAGAAATGAAGCCAATCACGACAGATCTGCCCTTCAAGCTGACAGAAGCGACAACGGTTATCGTAAAACGAGTGCCGACGCTTCAGTGCGAGAGTTGCAGAGAGTATCTCTTGGAAGATCATGTAATGGAAGCAGTGGACAGACTGCTCAGCGCCAGTGATACCAGGGCGGAGGTGGAAATCGTCCCGTACGCGGCATAGGAAGCTGGGGCTGTCGGCCCGAACTGGGTGGGCCGGGTCCGCTGCGGCGGGAGATCGGACGCGAAATGTATATCCTCCCTGGCGGGTGGCGGGCGATGCAGGGCCATCACATTAGAATCCCTTCTTCCGGCCTGACTCCGCGATTCTAACTCTTGCGCCCTTATTCGCCGAATCCCTGGCATCTGTTCTTTCCACTCCACATTGAAACGCGCGGGCCGTCGCGCGGTGCCCCACCGGCAGATTCCGCTTTACTCGTATCACCAATCAGGATCGTAGCCTCCTGCACCGTGTTATACTCTACTTTGTTTCCAAGTTAAGGCACTTGCACCACACGCTGTGCTTCCTGGCTGCCGACCAAAGCTGTTTGCAGGGCCGCCCTTTAGGGCGAAGGAGAAACACGTGGGAATCACATATATAAGAGCGAAAGTTGCCAATCCGGCGCGGCCCAAGAAGGAGAAATC
>JACPGD010000443.1 GCA_016182645.1 Candidatus Hydrogenedentota bacterium
CGATGAAGTTGATCCGGCCTATCAAGCCTTCGCGGGCCAATTGTATGGCAAGGTTGTACTCCGGGTTGTAGCGCCGCTGGTGTCCTACTTGCACGAATTTGCCCTTTTCGTGCGCCTTGATCACGATCGCGCGGCCCTGCTCAATCGTGAAGCACATGGTTTTTTCACAGAACACAAACTTGCCCGCATCGAGACAATCCATGGTCAGTTGGTAATGCGTGTCCAGTGGCGTGGCAATCAGTACCGCGTCCAATGGTTCCTTCTCGAGCATTTCGTGGTAGTCAGCATAGGCGTTCGGCTTGCGGACCTGTCGCATCCGCTCTCTGAGTCCGTCCGTGGGTCTCGCGGGGATTTCGAAGTCCACCAGCTTGGCATTGGAAAACCATCCGTAAATCTGCCCAGCCTGCAAATGTGGGGGGTAGATATCACATACCGCCATGATTTCGATATCAGGCGTGCCCGCCAGACCCCCGCGGATATGGATATTGCCCTGCCCACCGGTGCCGATGACGCCCAGCCGGACTTTTTCATTCTGGGCATAGGTAAAAGGCGAGAACCCCGTGGCGATCATGACACCGGTCGCTGTCCCCGCACTCTTCAGAAAACTACGCCGCGTGAACTTCATAGTCATGGTGTGCCTCCGGTAGGGCAAGATTAATCCCAGCCTACTTAAAATTGATGCGCTTGGTTTCCACCGTGCCGTTCGGACCAGGAACCATCAGAATCGCCCTCGCTTCAGGGTGCTTCTCGCAATACGCGCGCGTGCCGGTTTCGCCGAGAACGAAGAAGGAGGTGCTCAGCGCGTCGGTCTCCGTGGCGGTGGGGGCGACCACCATGGCGGTCAGGACGCCCTCAACCGGCATGCCGGTTTTTGGATCAAAGATGTGGCAATAGCGATTGCCCTCCAACTCGAAGAACTTCTCCACCCCCGAGGAAGCCGAGAAGGACACGTCCGTGATCTCAATCTCTTGGACGTATTCCTGTGCGGTCCCGTAGGACTGCTGCAATCGCACCGTCCACCCTTTACGCTCAGGCGGGTGGCCGATCGCATAAAGCGAGCTATTGCCCCCGTTGACGAGCGCCGCCGTGACGCCGTGGCCTTTGAGGATGCCCGCGGCCAGGTCGACGGCGTAGCCCTTGCCGATGCCGCCGAAGTCCAGGTGCATGCCGGACTTCTTGAACTTCACGGTGCTGGCCTGGTAGTCCACCTCCACATACTGCAAGCCGACCTTTGCCCTCGCCTGTTCCAATTCGTCATCGGACGGCAGATGCCCTTCTTTCCGATAGAATCCCCACAGTTCGATTAGCGGACCTACCGTCGGGTCAAACGCGCCACCGGTTTGCTCCCAGAACTGTCTCGACTGATCGAGCATCAGCAGGGTGGCGCTGCTCACCGGTACGGACCGAACGGCGGCCTGGCGGTTCACTTGCGACAACTCGCTTTCGGGAATCCAGTTGCTGATGCGGCGCTCAAGGGCATCGATGGCTTCCCAGGCCTCTTCCACCACCGGCCGTAACTCCTCCTCAAGCATGCCGGGAGTGGGGGGGTAGACCTGAATCTCGAATTTTGCGCCCATGGCAGTGTGGGTGAAAGTGAACGCCTGCGGCGCGGGGGCGGCGGTTGGGGGGGGCGGTGTGGAGTCTTCCGCGGCATGGCAGGCCCACGCCGCGCCACACAGCACAGCCAATGCGCACCAATTACTTCGTGTATTCATGTCCGCTCCAATAGCGTCATTCATGAGTGCGATGCAATTCAAAGCTCCCTGACAACCTAGTCTGACCATGACCTTACAAGATGTACCATGATAAACCAAGTCCGTGGACGCGCCGGCCATACGGTTTGTTTGAAACGTCCACAAACATTAGTCTTAATCATAATGTCATTCGATGTCCGGGAGGTCTCCATGCGGACGGTGCAACTAACCCTTGATGAAGGGCTTGTGAAAGAGGTGAATGAGCTTGCGAAGCGTCTCAATACAACCCGTTCCGCGTTCACGCGCGATGCCTTACGTCAGGCAGTCGATCACCAAAACCTGAAAGACGCAGAGGAACGACACCGGCAGGGCTGCATCGCCAAACCAGTAACTCCTGAGGAGTTCAGCGTGTGGGAAGCCGAACAGGCTTGGAGGAAATGACCGCGACCAAATCCAAACGGCCTTCCCGCGCTTGACATCGCCGGCCCGTCTCCGCAAACTCATAGTGTTCCCTGGGGGAACGAACGTGGGCGGCGCGGCCGGAAGGTGATCGGCCGGCCACAACCGGGTGCAGGGACGCAAACCGGCGCGGGGGCCGCACCCATGTCAGTCAAGGCCAGCCTAAAAAACAAGGTGTAGATGCCTTCCCTTTCCCACCATGACATGATCACGCTGCTGCTCGCGCTGGGTCTGCTTATCGGCACGGCGAGGTTGCTGGGCGAGTTCTTCGTCTGGCTGCAACTCCCCTCTATCATCGGTGAACTGCTGGCGGGGGTCCTGCTGGGACCGACCGTGTTTGGGCGTATTGCTCCCGCGATGCAAACAGCCCTTTTCCCTACGGGCGGCGCATTTCCCGTCGCCTTGGATGCCTTCACGGGCATCGCCATCGTGCTGTTTCTGCTAGTCGCCGGCATGGAAGTGGATCTGTCCACCGCCTGGCGGCAAGGCAAGGCGGGCATCTACGTGGCCGTCCTCGGCATGGTCTTCTCCTTCGCCATTGGGTTCAGCGTCGCTTGGTTTACGCCGGTATTTCATTCGGCAACCATCGAGCGGGATCCGCTGGTGTTCAGCCTCTTCTTTGCAGTGGCGCTTTCAATTTCGGCGTTGCCCGTGGTCGCCAAAATCCTCCTTGATCTTGGCTTGTTTCGCTCTGATGTGGGTATGACCGTGATCGCAGCCGCCATTCTCAACGACTTGGTGGGCTGGATTACCTTCGCATTCTTATCGGGGCTGCTCGCCACGGGACGCACGCCACTCCCCTTGGGGTATACACTAATACTCCTCGCCATCTTTGTGGTCTTCATGCTCAGCGCCGGCCGCAAAATCCTGGATCGCGCCTTGCCCTGGATCCAGGCCCACACAAGCTGGCCCGGCGGGGTGCTTGGCTTTTCGCTTGCCATCGCGCTCTTTTGCGCGGCCTACACGGAAGCCATTGGGACGCACGGGGTCCTTGGCGCGTTTATCTTTGGCATCGCCCTGGGCGACAGCCGCCACCTGCGCGGGCGCACCCGGCGCACGTTTGAACAATTCATCTCCTTCATTTTCGCGCCGCTCTTCTTTGCCTCGATTGGGCTTAAGGTGAATTTTGCCGCCAATTTTGAGTTGTGGCGGGTGCTGCTGGTGCTCGTATTGGCGACGATTGGCAAGGTGGTGGGATGCGGCCTGGGTGCGTATTTCAGCGGCATGGGCAAGCGAGAGTCGTGGGCCGTGGGGTTCGCCATGAACGCGCGCGGCGCGATGGAGATTATCCTGGGGCTGCTGGCGCTCGAGGCGAACTTCATCTCCGAGCGGATGTTCGTGGCGCTCGTGGTTATGGCGCTGGTGACTTCCATGACGGCGGCCTTGATGATGAAATTCATCCTGAAGCTCGAGAAGCCGCGCCGGTTCTTTGAATTCATTCCCACCAGGGGGTTCGTCAGTGAACTCGAGACCCATGATCATCGGGAAGCTATCTACCAGCTTTCCCGGCATTTGGCAGGCCTGATCGACCGGGACCCTGAAAGCGTCGCGGAAGGGGTGTGGCGGCGCGAGCAGATTATGTCGACCAGTCTGGGGGGCGGTGTTGCCGTGCCGCACGCCCGCCTGGACGGCCTGAAGACCCCGGCGATCGCGCTCGGCATTTCGAAGACGGGCATCGATTTCGATGCGGCGGACGGCGAGTTGGTCCACGTGGTGTGCCTGATTCTTACCCCGCGCGACAATCCGGACCAACAGATTGACGTGCTCGCGGACATCGCCCGCACCTTCCGGCGGCCCGGCCTGCTCGAGCGCGTGCTCGACGCCGGGAGCAACACCGAGATTCTGTCGGTGTTCAAGACGGAAGATATCCGGCGGGCCTGAGAAGGAGAAGGGGAGTGGGGGGGCCGTCTTCACGTTTGGGATCACCTGTCCAACGTATGCCTCTTCCGCCAAGTTTCGGCGGGGGTCCTGAGCCTCCGCAGGGCACTTGGGGAACCAGCAATCAGGACAAGATACTGGGGCGCCATGGGCTTGCGGCAGGAATTGCAGAAGCCTCGGACAGAGCGATCGGATCGGACTGATCGGACGGGTGTAAGTGCAAGAGAAGCATTGTTGCGTTTACGGCGTTCCGAGGATTCAAGGGTGAGGAGTGGGGTTTGGGGTCGAGTTAGAACAGGGGCGACAGCGGGGATAGCCGCCTCTGTAGGGGTAGAAGTGCCGGCATGCATAGAGTCCGATAATATATATTATGTACCTTGAGAATAGCTAAGTTTTGGGTCTCATTCGATGGGTGTTTCACAATCGACCAGCAGGGTCAAACCACTGAAAATCCTGAGTGGGCGTCAGATCTCACTTGAGACTGAATGAGATTATCCTATTAAGTATCAATTGTTTAAGAATTGAGTCTCGTCAGATGAATCAGGTGTAGATAGGACACGTTTTTCGACAAGAAACAGGTCAAGGTTGACGGACTTGATCGCAATGAGGATGTGGAGTGAATTGAAACAACTCGTAGTGATGAACCTGCGAGCCGGTGGAGGCGAGCCGCCACCCTCAAGCCCGGTCGCTTGAGGACGCCACCCGGAGATCAACCTCTTGGAGGCGCCAACCCGGAGATCAACCGGCTTGGAGGCACCAACCCGGAGATCAACCGGCTCGCGAGTACGCTCGCCCTCCCCCAGGCGCGCGTTGAGGTCAGGCCTTTCCGAGGGACTCCTTGGCGGCGGCCAAATCGACCACGGTATTGTTCGAGCGGTCCTCGACCTGGGAGGCCAGCTCCGCCATGCTCGAGGTGAGGTAGGTCGTGCTGGCCTCATTCAGCCCCTGGTACAGAGGCCGGTAGACTTCGTCCTTGCGCAGGAGCGAGGGGTCCCTCCCTGCCTCGCGCATGGCCCGGACCACGTCGAGCACCTGGGTCGTTTCCGGGGAGCGCGCGGGCTGGTACGCCACCGGTTCTCCGGCGATTGGGACGGCCATCTTCCCCTGGATCAGGATTTCCATGGTCTCATTGAGCAGGCGCGTGGGCACATTCCAGGCTTCAGCGGCCTCGGTGATGGTCAAGCCCGGCAGCCCACGTCGGAAGCGGCGGGTCATCTCGATCATGGCCCGGACGGCAATGGCTTCGCGGTAAGCGTAGCTGGCGCGGTCGGCGAGCCGCTCGACGGCAAAGGTCTTTTCATTCTGGTAGGCAAAAGTCACCAAGGCGCCGAAAAGGAGGATGACCCAACTGCTGTAAACGTACATGAGCAAGAGGGGAAACAGGGCAAAGGTCGAAAAAAAGATCTCGTAGCGTACCAGGCCGATCTGGAACTTGATGTAGGCCTGCGACAAGATGATCCAGAGCACTCCGGCCACAATGCCGCCGAGGAGGGCGTATTTCACCTCGACACGCGTATTTGGCACGAGCCAATAGAGGAGCGAGAAGGTGAGGCAGATGACCGCGATTTGCCCGCCATACAGGGCGGTGGCCAAGGGGCCGAGCTCGGCGACAACATTCTCACTTTGCAGGGCGGCGGTAATGCCGACCACCCCCGCCGCCACGAAGGGGAGCAACAGCGTGATCATCAGATAATCGCTGATGGTACGGCGCAGGTCGCGGCTGCGTCCCACGCCCCAAATCCGATTGAAGGACCACTCGACGTTGCGCATCAGGCCGAGCACGGTGGTCAGGACATAGATGATGCCCCCGATGGTCAATGCCTGGCGGTTGGTGGCCCCGCGTTCCGCCGCGCTGACCAGCATCTGCACTGGGTTCGCCTCGCTTTCCTCCGGTTCCCAGCCGGGAAACAGCAGGCTGATCAAGTCTTGCCAGAGCTTCTCATTCACCTGGCCTTGGGCGGCGGCCGGTGGTGCCGCGGCGGCAGGAGTTTGATCGGGCGTTGGGGCCGGGACCGCCGTTTCCGGGGTCTGGGGCGCGGGTGGCGTCTCCCCCACGCCTGCTTGCTGATCCGGCGCTGCCTCCGCGGGGGACTCTTGCACCTCGGCGCCTTCGCGTGGGGCCTCGGTGTCGCCCACGCGGATCATTCGCACCACGCGCGCGAGTTGCTGATCCACTTTCTCAGAGAGCAGGCCATAGATTTCGTCCCCCAGATTAAACGTCTGGATGAAGGAGAACATAAAGGCCAGAAAGGGGACAATGAAGAGCATCGTCGCGAAGGTCAGGGCCGAGGCGCGCAGCAGCAGCGTCTCTTCATAGATTCCGCGCAAAAGCAGAATGGTCACGCGGACCTGCTTGCTGATAAATCCGCTGGGGATGCGCTCTCCGGGCGCGCCCACGTGCCACACGTCATGCGTGACAAAGTGCTGGCCGCGCCGGAGCGCTTCGAGGAGTTGTTGCAGCCGCCGCCGTAGATCCATGAGCTTATGCTACTAGCCTGAGCGCTGACTTTCCAGTTGGGAAGGATGGGAAGGATGGGAGGAATGGGAAGGATGGGAGGAAAGGGCCGGGTGGCCCGGTTCAGTCTGCTTGACCGGGCCCCACTTGAATCGGCGTGCCTACGGCACACCACTCAAACACTCGCTCCGCGTCTTCGGGGCGCATGCGGATGCATCCGCGGCTGCGCGCATCCCCGATGCTCCGCGCTTCACGGGTCGGGTGAATCCCGTAGCTTAACGGACCGGAATGGTCCCCGAGGCCCATCCACAACGCCCCCAGCGGATTGCGCTGGTCCCCAGGCGGCACGCTCTTCCCGCGATTAAACCAGGCCGGGTCCCTGATCTTGTTGGCCACGACAAAGGCGCCTTCCGGCGTGCGTCCGTCCAACCCCAGGCCGACGGGAAACACGCCGAGGATTCCGCCCGCGTCATAGACCGTCAGAAGAAAGCGGCTGGTATCGACGCTGATGCGCGTGGCGGGTGCGCGTTCTCCCTCCTCGGGCAGGAGTCCCTCCGGGGGGCCTTCCTTGGCAAACACTGTCGTTGCCAAGGTCAGGGGATCGCCGTACGGGGCGGCCTCTCCCCCATCTTCGTCTTCCTTCACCCTCTCCGCGCTGCGCTGCTGGCGTGCATTGAGCGCGGCAGAAACGACGGGCGCCTCGATGGGCCGGGCCACGCGGGTGGCTTCCAATTCAACGACAAAGAAATCGTGCAACGAGGGACCCGGCAGGGCCGCGCGGCGCCGCGGAGCAGGTTCCGAAGCGCCTGAGCGGGCGAGAGAGGCCGCTGCTCCAGGATCGTCGGATCCCATTGGGTGGTGCTCCGGCCCGCCCATGCCGCTCCATTCATCCTCCGCCAGCACGGGAGCAGCGGCTGTTGTTTCTTGCTGGCCGGCCTTCACGCCGGGCGGCGTCAAGAAGTTGATGCAGAGCAGCACCAATAAGAGCAAGAGGAAGAACAGCAACAAGAGCAGCCGCCATCGCACCGAAGTGCGTCGGCGGGTGGGAAGCTGGTTCCGTCCGGAATACGACAGGGGCAGCACTTGCTCCGGGGACACTTGCGGAAGCTGTCTCGCCACCAGCCGCAGGAGGTCCTCGGCCTCGATCCTCGACTTGATGAGAGGCAATGGCTGCTCGGTGGTGGGACGGAACCGCATGCTCAGGCTGACGCCGCAGGCATATCCGCCCGCGGGAGTCTCTTCGCACCATGCCACGCGCCCGCGCACGCGGATGGTGCGCTGGTCCAGGGCGTGCCGTGCCGGATCAAGTTCGATCTCCACTTCGGAACCGCGCGTGAAGAGCCGGGGGATCGTCAGCCTGAGGCCGCCCGAAGACAGGTCAACGGTCGTGGCCTGGCAAATGGAGCGCCCACCCCCGGACAGTTGCAGCGTGGCGCGGCGCGCGGTTGCGGCGCGTTCATGCTGGCGCCGTTCGCGCGGTGCTTCGACGCTGTTCGCCTGTTCCTGCATGCCCCGTGCACATGCTCCCGATTGCATCGCCGGCCAAAGGGCGTGGACTGTTTCCTGCCAGGATCACTCGTGAGGCAGTATACCACGCGCTCGGCGGAAGCGCAGATGGCGCGGATAAATGCAGATGGGAACAGGAGACCGGCCGCTGCGGAAACGACGTTGTACCTACGAAATGAGGCGCCAAATTCTTGACGGGGGGTCAGCGCTTGCGGTAGAGCTTGGCGCGGGGGTCGAAGATTCGGGGGGCAGGGAGCAGGGGCAGGCCCATTTCCTGGGTCTTCCTGGCCCCGCTGAGGAACTGTTTGCGCGAGGGTATGGGTGAGGACGCGGTGGATGGCGTGGATGGGGTGGGAGGTGTGGGGGCCAGGGCCGCCGCAGAGGCTGGGGCTGGGGTCGGGGCTGGGGCGGGGACCGGCGCCGGCGCTGGTGCGGGTGGCGCGGAGGGAGCGCCCGCAGGGGCTGGATTGGGATCAGTGGCGGCGGGGCCGGGTTTGGGCCACAGGCGCTGGAGCTTTTCGCGGTCCTTCTGGGCGGTCTCCTGGGCGCGCGCGGCGGCGGCGGCGACACGGAGATAGAGCGAGAGTTGGGCGGGGTTTTCGCTGGCGCTCTGGAAGGATTGGAGGGCCAGTGCGGCGGCGCGCTGGGCGAGGGTGGCGGTGAGTACAGCGGCGTGGAGTTGGGCCGCGAGGAAGGGATCGGCGGCCAGGCTGTCTGCCGGGAGGCAGCGGCGCCACTCCTGGTGGAGTTCGTGGTAGCACGCTTGTTCGGAGGGCGTGAGGATGGTGGCGAGGGCGATGGGGGAATTCGTAGACATGGTTGTGGCTTCCTTTGGGTTAAACGGGTGGATGGGAAAGAGAGGGCATCGCGATGGAGCCCCTCTACCTATAGGGGGGTATTGCACTCGAAAATGATTTCGCACTGTTGAAATAATATGAATTGAGGATGATTGAAAGATTAAGTGATGGATTGACAGCAGGTTAAGACGGACAAACACGGACCGACACGGACAAGCACGGACAAACACCGACATAGAGGGACAAACGCGCGCTCCGGTCTGGTGAGGGCGGAGAGGAGGCGATCCTCCCAGGCCGCAGGTTTTCGTTGCAGTTGCAGGGCACGGGGTTTCCCCCTATAATGATTCGGGTTGCGTAAACTGGGGTATGGAGAAGGGTTATTCTGTTCTCAATGCCGCATCTTGCGTTCTTTCAGCTTGGGTGAAGGCGCGTTGGCATTGCTGCTGGTGCGGGTCAGATTTGGGCTGATAGGGTTGGTGGAAGTGGCTGCAACGCCCGAGGGGTCCCCCATGAGTCTATCCGGTGAAGACAGGTTTTCCCGCCTTGAAGCCGCAATTGCCGGCTGGAACGCGAAGGTGAACGGCGCCTACCAGGAGTTGGCGGATACGCTGGCGGGCACCAAGCGCAAACTGGATCTTGTCTTGAGAATCCTGGCGGCGCGGCGCACGCTCTCCCCCACGCTGGTTGTGGCAAGAATGAAGATGGACGCCGTGAACCAGACGCCCGACCAGCGGGAGGCCGCGGCCGTTTCGGCGTTGGCCCGGCTAAACCTTCTTGACCAGACGCTGACTTCTTTTCATGTGGAACTGCGCACGCTCCAGGCACAGGCAGGCCGCGCGCTGGCCGCCGGCGACGTCTTGTCGGAAGAGTTGCTGACGATGCAAGACGCGAAAGAGGCCGCCATGCTGGCCGCCGAAGGTGATGTTCCCGGCCTGGGTGAGGCTGCGCCAGCCGCGGGCGGAAGGCCGGAGGCGCCCGGCGCGCAGGCCGCGGCGCTGCGTGCCGAGAACCAGCAACTGCGCGAGCAGGTGAAACGCCTGGAGGCGGAAGTGGCGCCGCTGCGCACACGCGAGGCCGTGCGTGGCGTACGCGATGCGGAAGTCGAGGCGTTGCGGGCAGAATTGGCCCATGTGCGTGGCGGGTTGAAACAGGCGCAAGCGCTGGCCGCCAGCGCGGCGCAGCTTCCGGCGGAAACGGAACTGCAGCAGACCGTGCAGGAAGTGGAGCTGGAGGCGTTGCGCAAGGAATTGAGCCACGTTCGCGAACAGTTCCAGGTGGCGCGTTCCCGGGCTGAGCGGTCCGAAGCGGCCGTGTCTGAGCGGGAGCACAAACTGACGGGCCGGATCGAGACGTTGCGGCGGGAACTGTTGCGGGTGCGCGAGCAGTTGGCCTCGACGGAGCAGCGGGCGCGCCAGACCGTGCTGACGGCGGAGATGCAGCAGGAACTGGCGGAGATGCGCACGCAAGTCGAAGCGGTGCATTCGGAAGGTATCGAAGCGGAGCGCAAACCAGGCGAAGACACCGAGGCTGTCTTTCAGCGCATCTGCCGGAATGCGTTTGATACCACGGGCAATCGCCGTCCCTTGGGCAAGATCCTCGTGGATGCCGGTGTGGTGAACGCCGAGCAACTCGAGGCCGCCCTGCGCGAACAGCAGACGGCCTGGAACAGACATCTGGGCGGCATCCTGGTGGAGCTTGGCTTTGCGTCGGAAGACGCCATCGCCCAAACGCTGGCCGCACAGATCCGCGCTCCCTTTGTCCATCTGCGCGACGAAGTCATTCAACCGGAGGCCCTGGCGCTCGTTTCCGGCAGCCTGGCCCACCACCATTCGTGCCTGCCGTTGCGCGTGCGGAATGACCACCTCGTGATTGCGATGACCAATCCGTTTGATCTTTTGGCGTTCGAGGATCTGCAATTGGCCGCGGGCCGGGGTATCGAGCCGGTCGTCGCGCCTGCCGACGAGATCAAGGCGGCATTGCGGCGCTATTACCCGCAGTTCGTTCGCGTCTGAGCGGTTTGGAAGCCCCATCCTGGCTTTCAACCGGCTCGCGGGTACGCTCGCCCTCCCGGACCGCCTGCCCGCAGTAGAAAACAGTCCCAGGAGTCTACCAGTGATGAAAGCCATGGACCAACCGCCCTTGCGCGCTTTGTCCGACGCGGTTGAAGAGTGGTCGCAGGAAACCTCCGCGCTCTATGAAGAACTTCAAACCCATTTGGAACAAGCGCGCCTGCACCTGAGCGTGTTGGAGAACCAGGTCGAGGCACGTGCTGAGAGCCAAACGGCGCCTCGGACGGCCCCTGATCCGGTATCTGCCGAGCCCGCCGCGACCGTGCCGCCGGAGGACTTGGCCGCGCTTCGGGGGCAGGTGGCCGCGTTGATCTCGACACGCGATGCCCTTGAACAGGAAGTTGCCGCGCTGCGGGAGAAGGCAGCACTGGCGGATGTGCTGGGGGAACAGATGGGCGCGCTGGAGGAGGAACTGGCCCGGGAACGCAGCCGGAACCAGCTCCTGCGCGAGGAGCTCGAGATGACTGAAGAAGTTCCGGCGCCAGCGGCGCCACCCGTACCGGCCACGCGGGCAGCAGAGGCACCGCGCGCTACTGGCTATGCCGTGCCCGCCATTCGGGCCTTCGATGCCCAGGGTCACAAGAAGCGCATGGGGCAGATTCTCGTCGATGAGGGCATCATCACCGCGCCACAATTGGAATTGTTGCTTTCCGAGCAGTCGGGTGCGCCCCAAGTCCGGGTGGGGGCGCTGGCGATTGAGCGCGGTTATACCAATGAGGCACTCGTGGCCAAAGTACTGGCCGCGCAATTGCGCCTGCCGTATGTCGACGTGCAAACCGCGGCCATCGACCCTCAGGTCATTACCTTGCTGAGCAGCCACCTGGCCCGGCTGCACCGCTGCCTTCCGCTCCGTCACGAGGGCAATCGTCTCGTGGTCGCCATGGGCAACCCGCTCGACCTGATCGCCATCGAAGACATTGAACTGGCCACCCACTTCCGGGTGGAACCGGTGGTGGCCTCCACGGCCGCGCTGGAGACCGCGATTGAACGGTATTATCCTGGCGCTCTTTGAGGAAGGGCGTATGGGAAGGATGGATGAATGGGAAGAAGAAGAAGCAGGGAATACCTTCTTCATCCCTTGTTCTTAATTCTCTTCATGTTCTCTTCCGCGTCTGCCAAGCCCGGCGCCAGTTGGAGCGCGCGGCGAAAACTCTCGGCGGCTTTCGCTGGTTGATCGAGCGCGTGGAGGACCACACCCAGATCGTTGTGAATCAGCGGGTCTTCCGGGTCGAGCCGCAACGCGCTGACCAGCGTTTCCAGGGCCTCCGGGGCCATGCCATTCTGGAAATACTGTTCAGCGTTGCGCCTTTGCTTCAGGGCCGCCAGGCGCTCCTTGAATTCCTTGATGGTAGGGGCCGAGAGATGGGCCAATTCGAGCTGGCGCAAGGCGCGATCGGGCGACCCAAATCGATCGTAGATTCGCGCGAGGTACAGGCGGGCCAAGAGGGCGTGCGGCTCGCGTTCGAGCAGCCGTTCCAGGCGGCTCATGGCCTGCAACTGCCGGCCCTCGCGATACTCAATGGCGCTTAACCCGATGCTGACATGGGCGGGCGCCTCCGGGGCCGCTTCGATACGCGCCAGCAAGCGGTACGCCTCCGCCAAGTCGCCGCGGTTCAGGCAGATATTGGCCAGTGTCATGATGGCCGGAATGTGCATCGGATCCATGGCGAGCGCCTCGCGGCAGGCGTTCTCGGCTTCGTCCGTGAGGCCGCAAGCCAGCGCCTGCTCGGCCAGATCATGGAGCGCCTTCAGGTCCCTGGGCGCGAGCTCTCGCTTCTGGCGGGCGATGCGCAGGTATAACTCGGCCTTTGCGCCGCGCCGTTGTGACTCCTGGTGGTAGCCGTAGTGGTGGATGACAATGTCGTGCCGCGGCAATACGCGTCCCCCGCGTTCCGCCACGCTTTGCGTGATGTTTTCGTGGACCGGCTCGCTGTAATAGAACCCGCGGCGGTTCCGGAACAAGCGCAGGAGCGGCACGGGAATGTAACCGCTGAAGGAGTGGGCATAGGGGGAACCGGGCGCGGCCGGCTGCCAGCGCCAGGCCCGCGCGTCGTCGCAGTAGTTCGCGATCAGCACTTCGACGGCGTCCGCGGCCAAGTCCTCCTGCTCCAGCAGGCGACGAATCGCCCGCGCGCTTTCGGGGTCCACATATTCATCCGCGTCGAGATGCAGCACCCAGTCCCCCGCCGCCGCCGCCAAGGCGGTATTGCGCGCCGCTGAGAAATCGTCGGTCCAGGGAACCTCCATCACGCGTGCCCCCCACTCCCGCGCCACATCCACGGTGCGGTCCGAAGATCCCGTGTCCGCCACGACGGCGTCGTTCACGATATCGCGGACACTATCGAGGCAATGGAGGAGTTGGCGCTCCTCATTCTTGACGATCATCACCAGGCTCAATTCAGGCATGCCGATGTTCCATGATGGATTCCACCCCTGCTGACCGCGAAACAAGAAAGGGCGCACACGCTACTGTGTACGCCCTCTTGTATGCCAAATCGTCCGGGTGAATCAAAGCAGGCGGGAGATCTTCTCCGCGACTTTGGCCACCACTTCGGGATTCTTATAGTCACCGCGCTCGATCCGTTCGCGTGCGGCTTCGACCCGGTCAATGCGGACCTCTTCTTGGGACAGCGACGTTTGAATAATGCGCGCCACCTCGGCGGCGGCCTGCGCCTCACTGCTGATTTTGAGGTCATCTTGCGCGGGGGCCTGGGAGGCGGCCAGCACGCCGGATGTGGGCTTTTCGCCCTCGTTCCGTAGCTTGGCCGGTCGCTCAGGCTTTGGCTCGGGAATCCCGCCAAGTCCTTGTATACCAACCATATAGCAACCCTTTCAACAAAACTGCGCCCGCAGGGTCTACACCTGCTCTTCCTTGTTTATCGGCGGGTTGAGGCCAAAACTTTAGCACCACCGGCATCTGGCTGATTGGCTGGCTTCATCACACCCCTACGTTGAATGAATCTCGTGCCGGAGATTATGCATAATAGGTTCAACAGATGGAATCCTTCAGTGCTAGAGAAAACCACTTTGCAGGAAGGACTTGCGTCAGGAGGGCATGGTATGAATTACCTGCATTATGATTTTCAACTGACTCCGAAAGACGTTGTGAAGGTCACCCTCGATAAGCAGGCCAACGTTCGCTTGCTGGATGAGCCGAATTTCTCTCGTTATAAGCGGGGGGAACGCCATGAGTATTACGGTGGCCGTGCGGCCAAGAGCCCAGTTCATCTGTCAGCACCCCATAGTGGCCATTGGCATCTCGTGATTGATCTTGGGGGGTATTCGGGGGCGGTTCGCGCCGCCGTGGAGAAAGTCAGGGGGCAATAGTGCAAACAAATCGACAGAGCCCGGAGTTTTTTCCCGAGATTCGAATGGGGAAGATCGATTTCCTGGTTGTCCACCAGATTTCCGAAGATGAGTTGAGCACACTTGCCAAAGGATCGCCTGATTCCCTCTTGTTGAATTTTGCAATCGGTTTGATCTCGACCGCGACATCCTTTTTTGTCGCATTGTGCACCACGACGATTAGCTCTGACCGCATGTACCAGGCGTTTTTCATGGTCACTCTCGTGAGTTACATCCTGGGCATCGTGCTGTTTACGTGGTGGTGGAAGACCCACAAGTCGGTGGGCGACCTTGTGGAACGTATTCGAAACAGAGTGTCGCCGGAAGGTGAATCGCGAACGCTAGGCCCGGGCGACACAAAAAACGCCCCACCTCCAGGCGTTTGAGGGGAAGGTCTTGATGCGGCCTGGTCACCTCGTGAATGCCCACTACTTCCAGCATGTGCCCTTCGAGGGCTTGGGCAGTATCGAGGGCTGGCTGCGGCGACGTGGCGCTGCGATTCAAGCGACCCGGTTGTTCGATTCACCCAGGTTGCCGGAGCTTGACGCAATTGACTTGCTCATTGTCCTGGGCGGGCCGATGAGCGTAAATGACGAAGCGGCACTGCCGTGGCTGGTGGCGGAGAAGGCGTTCCTCCGTGAGGCCATTGCATTGGGGAAACCAGTCCTGGGCATTTGCCTGGGGGCGCAGCTCATTGCCAGCGCATTCGGCGCGCGGGTTTACCCAAACTCTGAGAAAGAGATTGGATGGTTTCCCGTCACACGTGTCGAGGGCACGAATACCTCCAATGGGTTTGTCTTCCCCGCCGAAACGATGGCCTTCCATTGGCATGGGGAAACCTTCGATCTGCCGCCGGGCGCCGTGCATCTCGCCCAGAGCGCGGGCTGCGCCCATCAGGCCTTTCAACTCGGGGAGCGCGTTATCGGCTTGCAGTTTCACCTGGAAATGACCCCGGAAAGCGCCCGCCTCCTCGTGGAAAACTGCCGGAATGAAATGGTCCCCGCGCGCTACGTGCAAGTGGCGGAGGCGATCCTAGCGGCACCGCCTGCCCGGTACGAGGAGATCAACGCCTTGATGGACCGCCTGCTGGCGTATTTACTTCGCTAACCGCAGATGGCGCAGTTGGCGCAGATGGGATGGGGAGGAAGGGCATCTGGTCCCGGCTATGCCGGGTTTGGCGTTCAATTGGGGAGTTTCATGCGCCCTCAGCGGAATCAAGGAAGAACTGCCGCACGTCTTCTTCATTCGGATCGCCGGGCTGGGTGGTGAAGCGGCTGCGATCTTGATAGATCTGGGCGGCGAATTCTGGCAGGCGATCGGTGCGGACACCTGCGTCTTCGGCGGCCGGAGAGACGCCGAGTTCGCCAAGGAGTGCGTGGATCGCCCGTGTAATCGCGCCCGCCGCCGCATCGGGTGTGGCGGGACATCTGACGCCGAGCGCCGCCGCGAGGGCGGCCACTTTGTCGGGCGCGTGCCGGGCGTTGTAACGAAAGACGGGCGCGAGCAGGAGCGCGTTGGCCAGGCCGTGGGCGATGCCAAACTCGAGGGTGTAGTAGTAGCCGAGCGAATGCACGAGTGTCGTGCGGCTTTGCGCAATGACGCAGCCGGAGAGCATGGCGGCGTGGAGCATTTGGCCACGCGCTTCGACGTTTTCGGGCGCCTGCACGGCGACCGGGAGCCACTGCTTCACAAGCCGGCAGACCTCGAGTGCCAGCACGTCCCCCACTTCTGTCGAGAACCGCGACACCAGCCCCTCCATGCCTTGGCTCAATGCGTCCAGCCCCGTTGCGATGGTCACCGCCCGCGGCATAGAGACCGTCAGCAGCGGATCGAGAATGGCGTGACGCGGGAAGAGCATTTCGCCGCGCAATGTCCGCTTCGCCTTTTCGGTGGTATCCACAAGCACCGAATAGGGGGTCACCTCGCTGCCGGTGCCCGCCGTGGTGGGGATGGCCACGAGCGGCAAGGCGGTGTCCGGCGCCTGGGCGTAGTAGTCGCGGCACAGACCACCATGCGGCGCCAGCAAGGCGATGGCTTTGGCGGCGTCGATGGGACTCCCCCCTCCCAAGCCCATGATCCAGTCGCAGCCGCGCTGACGGCAGAACGCCGCGCCCCGTTCGCAGGTTGTGTCGCTTGGGTTCGCTTCGACGTCCTCAAAGACGATTGCTTCCGGCATTTGGCGGAGAAGCACTTCGAGAGCGCCCGTCGTGCGGGCAGAGTGATGGCCGCAGACAATGAGTGGCCGCCGCCCCAATGGAGGGAAACACGCGAAGAGGTTTTGAATGGCCCCTTCTTTCAAATGGACCGTCGTGGGGACGCGGTAGCGGTAGGTCTTCATTCTTCCTTGTGCTGCAGGATTTCGATGACCGCGTTCATTTCCTGACCACGGTGCATTCTCATGCGCTCCAGTTTTGCCTGGGCGTCGCTCGCGGCGTCCGATTCCGGATCCGAGACGATTGCCCGCTGCCAGGCATTGACCGCGTCCACTTCCCGATGACGCTTATAGTAAGAGTTCCCAAGATACAGGTACGCCCGGGCGTATCGATAATCACGCTCAATGGCCTTGCTGAAGTAATGTTCCGCGCGATCGTAGTCCTTGCGGTTGTAGGCTTGAATGCCGCGTCGCACATAGGGCTGGGCGGATCTCCGCTCCCGGGACGCCGACTTGTGGGCCGTCCGCCCCCAGAGACGCGAGACCTGGCGCGGAAGCCATAAGATCGCCCGGAGAACCAGGTTCCCTGCACCTACTTCCTGCGACGTGTCCGACATGGTTCCCTCTCATCCCGCGACGCACCTGCACCGCGTGATTCTACCACTGGTGCACACTGGGTGGTCAACGGGCCGGGAGGCGAGTGTACCCGCGAGTTGAACCGGCTCGCGGGTACGCTCGCCCTCCCGCGAATGTTTTCGTAACAAGCACGAATAAAACTTCTCAAATGTTTGACTTGGTGTTCAGGGTATCGGATAATTTGGCTTGAATTGACGCGAGCCTATTGGCCCAAGGTACCCACCCCAACTGCTCGCCTTCGGGGCCGCGCTTTCCGGCGCGTTCCACGAGTTCCACGCAACCCAGAGAAAACGCATGTCTACCGCAGAAATTGCACCCAAGAACGACTTTATTCGCAGCATTGTCCGGCGCGATCTCGAGACCGGCAAGTTTGACGGGCGCGTGGTGACGCGCTTCCCGCCGGAGCCCAACGGTTATTTGCACATCGGCCACGCGAAGTCGATCTGCCTGAACTTCGGGATTGCCCAGGAGTTTGGGGGCCGCTGCCACCTGCGCATGGATGACACCAATCCGTGCAAGGAAGAAGACGAATACGTGGAGGCGATCAAGGAGGACGTGCGCTGGCTGGGCTTCGACTGGGCCGAACACATGTACTACGCCTCGGATTACTTTGACCAGCTCTATGCATGGGCGGTGGAGCTGATCAAGAAAGGCAAGGCCTATGTCTGCGACCTGACCGCGGACGAAATCCGCCAGCATCGTGGCACGCTGACCGAGCCTGGCAAGGACAGCCCTTACCGCGAGCGCCCGGTGGGGGAGAATCTGGACCTTTTTGAGCGAATGCGCCAGGGCGAATTCCCCGATGGCTCGCGGACGCTGCGCGCGAAGATTGACATGGCCTCGCCGAACCTGAATATGCGGGACCCGGTCATGTACCGCATCCTCCGGGCGCGTCACCACCGGACGGGCGACAAGTGGCTCATTTACCCGATGTACGACTACGCGCATGGGCAGTCGGACTCGATGGAAACCATCACCCACTCGATCTGCACGCTGGAGTTTGAAGACCACCGGCCGCTCTATGACTGGTTTGTCGAGAACCTCGAGATCTATCACCCGCAACAGATCGAG